>JAUIEA010000148.1 GCA_030429045.1 Bacteroidia bacterium
GATGGGCTGACCAAGATCCAGGACATTCTTGTCGTCAGCAGCTTCCAGAAGCAGCGAGTCCTTTTCATTACCCAGTAGCAATGACACTCCTTCCTTCTCCCATTTTTCCAACATGGCCAATCCCTCTTCCTCGAATACGCCATTCTGCAGATCGACGCTGTCCATAAAGTTGGAAGACATCTCCATGAAGCGCTCCATCTCACCAACCTTTTGGGATACGTCATCAGCGATGGCTTCCAGAGCCATATCAAACATATACCGCTGATCATTATTCCCGCTGATGATGTTCATGGCTGATTTCATCGCTGAGTGGCTGGCACGAATGGCCTTGCGCTCCTGCTCCTTCACCTGAACCTGATCCTGGATATCCTCCAGCAGGATCTCAGAATTCTCATACATCTTGGTGAGCACCCGATAGAGGATCTCCATTTTGCGGTAGAGGTCCTCCAGTTTCATATTGGACTCCTTCAGTCGTCCTGCCTTTCTGGATTTGAGGACGACCATGGATGTCTTGTTGGTCTCCTTGGCCCGACTGGCCATTTTAAGGTTGGTCTGGATATCCCGCTGGTTATTGAGGATCAACTCCTTCAGTTTGTGCATCTGTCCGCGCAACTTGGTGATCTGCTTGTTCATCTCACCCAGGTTGTCCTTCAGGTCTTCCACGTATGATTTCAGGATTCCGATCGGGTCGATCTGCACAAAGATCCCTGTCACCCAGCGCATCACGCTCTTGTACATATACCACACCAGGTTGCGCATCTTGGGGTCCAGCACCATGTAGATCAGAGCCGCCAGAACCATCAGGAGGATACCCAGATAGAGGACATTCTGGGTCATGGCGATGATGGCCGGCAGATAGGTGAACAACAAATAGCCGCCTCCCAGAAGGAGTCCGCCCAAGAAGAGGGCACCGGTTACACCCTCCGGGCGTTTCCAGAATGATTTTGGCTTAAATGCATCCGAATTAGTCATAGATCTGGCTTATTTAAGGTATTGTTCCATTTTCGCAATGTCGGCATTGATCTCTTCGACCAGGAAGGCATGGGTATTGGTAAACTGCTTTTGAGTCACTGCAATTTTCTGATGGACCTCATCCAGTTCACCTTTCAGCTGTTCTGCCTCCTGCCGATGTGTATTGATCCTGGCCATCAATGATTCAATTTCCTGCTGGTAGTTGAGGATGGCCTGGTCCAGTTGCACCAACCGTTCTTTCCGGGCATTGATCTGGGTGTTTTCCTGATTGGCCAACGCCTCGGAGAATTTCTTCTGCTCCTGATTCAGGACATCCAGGTAGAACGCTGCTGTTCGGGTCAATTCGGATGGGGTGACATCCATGGTTTGGGCCATGGCATATGCCGATTTGAAACGTGTGGCTTCATCCATGTTCATCTTGCCCAGGGACTTGAGTGCCTGGCGGAATTCAAGATAGTCGAATCCGTCCTGATTGTGCTCTTCCAGGGCATTCAGAAGGGTATCCAGAAAACGGGTGTCGACCTTTCCCGTGGCAGCAGAAATAGTTGTCTCTCTTGGTCTTGAGGGCGTTTCAGCGGATTTCTCGGCAGGAGCAGATGCTTCCTGTGGTGCGGATTCCTCCGGTTTGTCCGTTCCGGTCTCTTCGATGAAGAGCGATTTCAAATTCTTGATAAATCCCATATCCAACACGAATGTAGGTTCAGTGTAAGGGAACCTCAACAAATGTAGACAAACGCTTGCAGAAATCGGTCAAACGCACGGATTCAGGAGCTCTGTAATCGATGACAACTTCGTTCTTCAACGGAGTTCGATTAACTTTGCCAAATGGAAGGACCTTCTCAAATCCATGTCAGTTCAGAGATCGGAACGCTGAAACGTGTCATGGTACATCGACCGGATGCCGGCATTGCCCGGATCAGCCCCAAACGCGCTTCAGAACTTCTGTTCGACGACATTGTGCACTTGCCTCAGATGCAGGAGGAACACGACATCTTCACGGCCGTTCTGGAAGCCTTTTTGGGCAAGGAGAATGTGTTGGAGAGCCATCAGCTTCTGCTCGAATCCCTGGAACACGATCATGACACCCGCGATGAGGTCATCCGGATGATCATTGATTATGAAGAACTGCCGAAAAGCTATATCCAGCTTCTGAGCGACCTGCCCAATGAGGAACTCGCCAAGACCCTGATCACCGGATATCTGGCCAGCGCCGACCATATTCTCCTGGACCCCATTCCCAATTTCATCTTTACCCGCGATCTGGCGGTGGTGGTGAATGACCACCTGATCATCACCAAAGCCTCCAAAATGGCGCGGTTCAGGGAGAATTTCCTGACCCGGTTTATCTGCTGGTCCCATCCCATGTTCAAGAGCCTCCGGGAAACCGGCAAGATCATCAACCTCAATCATGTAGACGAATTCCCCCCTTCAAAAAAGGGAGAAAGTGTTTCCATGGAAGGGGGCGATATGATGATCATCAACCAGGATTACCTGCTCATCGGATGTAGTGAACGAACGACCGCACACGCCATCCATCTCCTGAAGGAAAGCCTGTTTGCTAAAGGGGTGGTCCGGCATGTCGTCCAGATCAATATCCCGCAGGACCGGTCATATATGCATATCGACACCATCTTTACCCAAATCTCGCAACACCATATCACCGCCTACAAACCCATTGTCATGGATGGACTGGCGTCGAACGTTCAGGTGTACTCCAACCAGGGTGGATGCCGGGAATACGGTAGCGTCCAGGAGTTCTTCCACAACGAGATTGACCGGGATATGCAATTCATCCCCAGTGGCAATGGACAAAGTCCCTACCAGGAACGTGAACAATGGACAGATGGCTGCAACCTGGTCACCCTGAAACCCGGCGTAGCCCTGACCTATGACCGCAATCCCGAAACCGAAAAGGCCTTTGAAGCAAGGGGTTACCGGGTCCTCCACGCCGATGATTTCCTGAAGGCGTTCAATGCCGGTACACTGGACCCAGACTCGATGGAGAATACCATCATCACCCTGCCTTCCAATGAGTTGTCCAGGGCGCGGGGCGGATCGCATTGCATGACCTGCCCCTTGGAACGGGCACCAATCTGACCCCATGTTTACCCAGGAGACCCGGATACGGGTCAGATACAGTGAGACCGACCAGATGGGTGTTGTATACTACGGCCATTATGCGCAGTATTTCGAAGTGGGCCGGACAGAGACCATTCGCGGGCTGGGCCTGACGTATCGGGAGCTGGAAGAATCCGGCATCCTTATGCCGGTCATTGACCTGGCCATCCGCTATCATCGGCCGGCACGTTATGATGACCTCCTGACCATACGCACCACGATCAAGGACCTTCCGGGAAAAAGCATTACTTTTTACTCCGAGATCGACAATGACCAGGACCGACTGCTCACCACCGGACATGTATCACTTGCTTTTGTACGCAAGGCATCAGGCAGACCCTGTGCACCTCCTGCCGCATTACTTGATCGATTAGGCCCCTACTTTCCATGAATTTCTTCTCGCGCATGCTTTTCCTGTTACGTTCCTGGATCAAACCGATCTGGCAACTGTTGGAAGACTGGCTTCGCACCAACAGCCTGCCGGGATTCAATGGTGTGTCCATCTGGAATGTCGGCGACTTCCTCATTCGGGAAGTCCGGAAAGATGACCCTTTCATGCGCGCAAACGCCGTCGCCTTCTCCTTCTTCCTCTCCTTGTTTCCAGCGATCATCACGCTGTTTACCCTGCTTCCCTATCTGCCTATTTATGACGTTTTCAGCGTCACCCTCCAGGAAACGGTTGGCGGCATCATGCCGGGTACTGCAGGAGACTGGCTGGTCGGATTCCTCAATGATATTGCCACCAGAGAACGTCGGGGGTTGTTGTCCTTCAGTACGCTACTGGCCCTGTATTTCTCCACAAGTGGTACAGCTACTCTCATGTATTCCTTCGAAAAGGATATCCCCCAGGTATTCAAGAACCGCCATCCCCTGATGAAACGATGGATAGCGCTGTGGTTGACGGTATTGCTGGCTGTACTGGTGGTCGTCTCCATCGGGCTGGTCATTGCCGGACATCATCTGGTCGGGTTGCTGACCCAGAATGTACAGGCCGACTGGGTCACCACTGTCAGCTTTGAACTCCTGCGATGGATCCTGGTGGTAGCCCTGTTTTACAGCAGTATTTCCCTGCTCTATCGCTATGGTGCCCCAACCAGGACACGCTTTCACTTTTTCAGCACCGGGGCAACCGTGGCGACGATCCTGGCATTGCTTTCCTCCATTCTCTTCTCGATGTATATCAATGCCTTCGGGACCTACAACAAACTGTATGGATCGATCGGAACGATCATCGCGCTGATGCTCTGGCTGGAGATCAACGCCTTTGTCATCATTTCAGGTTATGAGCTGAATACTGCCATCCTGTTTCACCGCATTACCGGAAAGAAACCTTCTGCTCAATCAGAGACGGCGGGTGGGGATGATGTCCCCTCACTCCACCGGTAAGTCTGCAAGTCGAAGCCAGCCAGGTCAAGTACTCGATCCACTACGGTACGTGCCACGTCTTCAATGGTCTCGCAATGGCCATAAAAGGACGGAGCCGCCGGTGCTATGATGCCACCGGCTTCGGTGATTGCCACCATATTCCGCAGGTGGATCAGACTCAAGGGTGTTTCCCGGGGCACCAGGATCAGTCGACGCCTTTCCTTCAGGATGACATCTGCTGCCCGTGTCATCAGATCATCACTTACGCCACTGGCGATCCGACCGAGCGTCCCCATCGAACAGGGACAGACGATCATGGTTCCAAATTGCGCAGAACCGGAAGCAAAAGGGGCATGAAAGTCCGTCTTGCTGAAAAAATCGAAGGGATAGCGATCCTCATCAAAGGCACCCAATTCCAGTTCCCAGTTGACCAGGGCATTCTTACTCATGACCACCCCGATCTGATCCCATTGGTCCGCTAACTGTACCAGCTGATCGAACAGGACCCTGGTATAGATGCTGCCGCTGGAACCCGCAACTCCGATGACGATCTTTCTGCTCAAGGCTGGTTCTCTGTTGGTTTGGGTTGAAACATGTGGACAGTGTAAAGAGTTCGGAGAATCCGATGGTAAACACGAGGAAGATACGACACAAGTTCCACCCTGGGTAAAATGATCCTATCTGGCGGGCAGGACTTCGGCCACAACAAAAATACTTCCACACACCAGGATCAGGTCAGTCGGTTGCGCCGCAGCAAGTGCTGCTTTCAAACCACCCTTTACCCGGATGTACGACTTCCCTTGAAGTCCGGCTTTTCCAGCCTCATTTCTGAGCTCGTCTGCCGGCAAAGCCCGGGGCACATCGGCCTGAACAAAGTAATAATAAGCACCCTTTGGCAGATCGGGCCATATCCGGCTGAGATCCTTGTCCCGCACCGTACCAAATACGATGTGCAATTGATCAAAGGGTGTATCGCCCAAACTGGAAAACAGGACTTTCAGTCCGGCTTCATTATGTGCACTGTCACAAAGGACCCGGGGTAAGGTGCGGATGGTCTGCCAACGCCCCATAAAGCGGGTGTTGGGACGCACCTGGTGGAGGGCCGTAAACACGGCGGGGTCTTCTGGTTCGATCCACCCCAGATGTTGCAAAACACGAGCTGCCTCCAGGTAGGTCACCAGGTTGCGATGCTGATAGGGCCCCTCCAGGTCGGTGACGACCTGGAGCAATCTGCCTGTATCCCGTTCGTTGATCCTAACGCGTTGTCCCCCTTCAAGCTCCGTCCGGGAGATCACCTGAAAAGACCTGCTCGCAAAGGTCAACGGGGCTTGCCGATCTGCTGCTGTCCGAATAAAAACGGGGGCTGTGGCAGGATGTTCCTCACCAATGACAATGGGAATACCCGGTTTGATGATACCGGCTTTTTCGAGCGCGATTTCCGGCAGGGTCTCCCCGAGGAATTCGGTATGGTCATATCCGATGTTGGTGATCACCGAGAGGATCGGTGAGAGGACATTGGTTGAATCCAGACGGCCTCCCATGCCGGTTTCAATAATGGCAATATCCACCTTTGCTTTCGAAAAATACCAGAAGGCCATAGCGACGGTGACCTCAAAAAAAGAGGGTTGGATCTGGTCGATGATGGATCGATTGTCTCGCATGAACGCAACCACGAAACGCGGCGGAATGAGGTTCCTGCCGATCTTGATCCGTTCCCTGAAATCACGATAATGCGGGGAGGTGTACAACCCGGTCTTGTATCCTTTCTGGATACACAACGCGGCGATCATATGGGTCAGGCTCCCTTTTCCGTTCGTACCGGCGATGTGGATACTCTGGAAGTCATTCTCCGGGTTTCCCAGTGCGGTGAGGAGCGCACGGGTATTACCGAGGTCCTTTTTGAAGGCGACCGGCCCGACACGCTGAAACATCGGTAGCATGACAAACATCTCCTTTAATGTTTGCCGATATTCCTGTTGCCAGTTGCCCATAACCCGAAATAGCGGGACTCCCGAAGCCGGGATTATTTAACCTTGAAGTCGTAGGTGATCGTACCACATTGTTCGTCCTGATTCGACTGGGAGAACAAATAGCGGTAGGCATTCTGCTTGGCCAGGGTCACGAGGCGACTGTCCGAAGTGGTCGAGCCGCGTTGGGTATAATCTGCCCTGGTCACATTCCCCATTCGATCAACGCATACATAGATGACCACACGCCCGGTTTTCTGGGAACTGTCGCTGATTTCAGGAGCCCTTTTGACGCCCCTGTTGGTCAGGCCATCACCCACAACACCAGACCCTTTGCTAATCCCTTCCAACTTGGTGGCATCCGGGTCACCGTCCGGGACACCCGTATTGCCGGCGTTGCCCTTGTCGCCTTTTCCCGAGCCCCTGAAAAAGTCTCCGTATTGTTTTCTTGCTTTGTCATACTCTGCCTTTTTCTGGGCGGCCGCTTCGGCTGCTGCCTTTTTTCGGGCGGCATCTTCTTCTGCACGTCGTCTGGCTGCATCCTCCGCAGCCTTGGCTTCCTCCTGTTCCTTCTGTTTCCTGATCCGGATCTCCGAATCGTCAACAGTCATGATCTTCTTCTCGACAGGCTTGGGTGGGGCAACCTCTTCTTCCACGGGTTCGGGGACATCCTCTGGCTGTGATTCTTCAACCGGGACTTCGACAAATTCTTCCTGTTGGACATCGGGACGATCATCACCCTGCCCCTGGTTGATCTCTCCAAAACTGATGAGCACACCTTCCTGGCCAGGAGGGGGATCCTGATAGGTCAGTAAGGGCAAGAGGGCCAGAAGAATGATACCAGCATGGATGGCGATGCTGATCAACAGGCCTTTCCGGCGTTCCTTTTCTTCATCCTGGGTGATCTGTAATGTATTCATATCAGTCATGTAACGGAAGAAGGTGAGCTTTTGGTTTCCTCAGGCTTAGGACTTAACAGGATATTGACTTAATCTGAACTGGCGAGAATGGCATTGGCGTCATATTTCAGGGCCAGGTCCATCACCACAACGACATGTTCGACCGGGGCCTGGTCATGTGGGGATAACAGAATCGAGAAGCCCTTTCCCTTGCGTCGGGACAGAGAGGCAAATTCCCGATCCAGCCCGGAGGCATCCATTCTACGGCCATCCATAAAGAACTGGCCATCCGAGGCGATGGAGACATCCGGCAAGGCATCATCACTGGTGCTTCGGGTGGTCGACTTTCCGGGCAGCTTCAAATTCAATGCGTTCGGCGCCACCAGATTGGAGGTCAGCATGAAGAAGATCAGCAACAGAAAGATAATGTCCGTCATGGAGGACATGCTGAATTCCGAACTGGTCTTGCTTTTGCGCTTGAGGGGCATAGGGGCAATTTGGATTAGGAACGGGGCTGTGTCGCCAGGATCGCTTTCATTTTCAACTCGTTGGCCACACCCAGCACTTTCATCACGTTGGTAAAGGGGACACCCACTTCAGCAATGATGGTAATGGTCGCATTCTCCTGGTTCCCCATTCGGGTGATCACCTGGCGGATTTCCGGCTTGAGCGCTGCAGAAGGTATATCTTTTCCATTGACCGAAAAGGTCCCGTTTTTCTGGATAGACACGCTCAGTGAGCTCGGCGCCACGGTCTTATTGTCGGATTGTGGCAGGTCCAGCTTTTTCACATTCACAAATGTGGCCGTCAACATGAAAAACACCAACAGAAGGAAGATGATGTCCGTCAATGAAGACATGCTGAATTCGGCGATCGCCTTACTGCGTTTTTTCATAGCCATGAGCAGATCAGGATGGCTCCTGCAATAGATCCATGAACTCGGTTGTCGAACGTTCCATCTTGAAGATGACCTTTTCGACATTTGCCACGAGCAGGTTGTAACCGATCAGGGAGAATAATCCGACCACCAGTCCGAATGCGGTGGTGATCAGGGCCTGATATATCCCGCCTGCCAGCACCTCGGGCGTGACATTCTGTTCTGCTGCCATCTTGTAGAAGGCGATGATCATCCCTGTTACGGTACCCAGGAATCCCAACATGGGAGCAGCACCGGCAATACTCGCCAGGGTGGAGAGGTTCTTCTCCAATTTGAAGATTTCCAGGTTGCCGACGTTCTCGATAGCAGCATCGATATCACGCAGGGGTTTCCCGATACGCATCAGGCCCTTTTCGACCATGCGACTGATCGGGGAATCCGTCCCGGCACAGAGCGACTGGGCGGCCTTGATG
>JAUIEA010000149.1 GCA_030429045.1 Bacteroidia bacterium
AACGCAATAACCCTGCATTCGAACCCGGAGGAATGCCAACGACCAAAACCCAACGGCCAATACCTTATTCATTCATCATATCCTCCTTAACCCCTTAACCCCTTAACTCCTTAACTCCTCCACTCCTCCACTCCTCCACTCCTCCACTCCTCCCCTCCTAACCCAGATCACCATCCTCATTGTCCGAGATCATTTCCTCAGGCCCCCTCCAGGAGTACATTAGTACCAGAAAAAAACTCAGTCATGAAACTCACAAAATGGCCGGGTAACATGCTTAACCCGATGAACCAATGGGTCGACAGATTCTTCTCTGAAGAAGACCCCTTCTTCAAGGAGATTCGGACCAACTGGGCGAACCAGCCCGCTGTCAATGTCAAAGAGACAGATGACGCATACATGATCGAAGTGGCAGCCCCGGGCTTGCTAAAAGAAGACTTTGAGGTCTCATGTGAAAACCGGATCCTGTTGATCCGGGCTGAACATCAAACCGAAGAAGAAAAGAAGGAAGACGACTACATGCGCCGGGAGTTCAATTACACCCGATTTGAGCGTCAGTTCCAACTGCCTGAGGATGTCCAGTCTGATGCAGTAAAAGCAAAATACGAGAACGGTATACTCCTGATCAACATGCCTCGAAAGACCATGAAGATCAACAAGGAGACCCGTAAGATCGAAGTAGGATGATCTAGTGTTGGTAATAGGTTTTGTGACGGAGGTCTCCTTTTGGAGACTTCCGTTGCTTTTTCAGCCAATCCCTTCTTGACCCTCAAAACCAGAATGTCATGTTCGATGCACGCCACTTGAAAGTCCATGAGGTGATGACCACGGATGTCTACATCATCCAGCCGGACACCACACTCCTGGAGGCCCAGAAGATCTTTCAGGCCAATACCTTCCATCACCTTCCTGTCGTCTCTGACGGGCATCTGCAGGGCATCCTGAGCAAATCCGATATCCTGCTGATATCCAGTGCATTTCCGCTGGATGATCCCGCACTGAGAGCGGAGAAGAATCAGCCCCTCCTGTCCCGAATGCTGGCCGAAGAGGTGATGACCCGCAATGTCGTACGCTTGCGGCCAGATATGGCCCTGGAGGTAGCGGTAGGCATCTTCCTCGAGAACCTGTTCCATGCACTGCCAGTGGTGGATGAGAAAGGTAACCTGCTCGGCATCCTTAGCTGGCTGGACCTTATCCGGGTCGCCTATGTGCCGCAGCAGCAGTTGCAGTCCTGAGTAGCATTATCATCTTTCAGAATGGATAAGTTCATGCCATTTGTGCCCTGAATCACCATTCTGCCATTCATGGGTGGGCGTGACAGTGACCTGATAGTGATCTCTATAATAGCCTGGCAAGAGTCGTATGAATGCCTGTGGAATGGACTTTCCCGGTCTAGAGCACTTGAGTGCCAGAGATGATTGGTGGATTGTCAATACCTCACGTGTGCAGTCTCAGACTGCAGGTGCAACTGCACATTGAATCGATTGAATACGGAATGTATTGGCAGATGGACGAATCAGCCTGATCCGGATAGCGTGATCAGTCTACCTCATAGGTATCCACCTGGGCGTATTGGCCGGACGATCCGGACTTTCCACCTTTTTCATTCTGTTCCGACAGGGTCCACTCATCCGTCGATGTGGTTTGCAACCACAACTCCCCTGATCTGCGGAAGACCTGGACGTTCAAGCCATACATCTCCTGGAAGGATTGCTCCAGGGTGCTGACCTTCAGATTGCCATGAATGCCGAGCTCCCCTTCATTATGGACATTCCGCGCATGCCCGACAGTGAGAGCCTCATCCAGATGATCCTTTTCCAGGCTGCCCTGGCCCTCTGCATGACGACCTTTGTAGAATTCCAATTTCAGATAAGGAAATTTTTCCTGAAATTCCATCTTTACTTCACGTAGTGTCTTGGTATCGGTAATAAACATGACATCGAATTTGAAATGAAGATAGGTGCAACCGGAAACAGGATGAATGACAGCCGTTACTTTGTACAATGAGTAGAATCAACGCCCCCGCCCATCCATCCGATCGGGCCCAACCCCGATCACGATCCGGAGATCACCTGGAAGGTCCGCTTTCCAGAAGTGCTGAATTCTGGTTCGCCGTCCGGGTGTTCTTTCAGTTCCTGAAAGGGTTTCGCACCCTGCATTTTTCAGGTCCCTGCATCACGGTTTTCGGTTCGGCCCGATTTGAAGAGAACCACCCCTATTATCAGCTGGCCAGGGAGATGGGCCGCCTGATCGCCGGCAGTAACCTGACCACTATGACCGGTGGCGGTCCGGGTATCATGGAAGCGGCCAACCGCGGGGCGTTCGAAAATGGAGGAAGATCCATTGGATGCAATATCCGGCTACCGGAGGAACAGGCACCCAATCCCTATACCCACCGGTGGGTCACTTTCCGGCATTTTTTTGTGCGGAAGTATATGCTGCTCAAATACTCCTACGGCTTCATTGTTTTCCCGGGAGGGTTTGGTACGATGGACGAACTGTTCGAGACAGCCACATTGATCCAGACCGGGGTCATTCGCGATTTTCCGGTGGTGATCATGGGCACCGCCTACTATCAACCCCTGCGGGACTTCCTGGAGACCATGGTCGCTGAAAAGACGATCCATGCCGAAGATCTGTCGAAGATGCTGGTCACGGATGACCCGCAGGAAGCGATCCTCTTTCTGGATCGTGCGATGAAAGCACACCAATGGAAGTCTCCCAGACCGCGCTGGTGGTTGTTGGAAAGCAGGTGAATATGATCACACCCAGCCCAGGCCCAGGGCAAGAGCCATCGCCAGGATGGTAAAGGCCACAAACCGCTGGACATGGATCAGTCTGACCTTTCTGAGCCATTGCCGCCCCACCAGAGCCCCCAACACAGCACTGATGATCCCCAGGGTCAGGGCGGGCCACTCCCGGGTGGCCAGGTCGATCCATCCGGATGTACCATAGGTCGCCAGCCGCACGATATCGATCCCCATGGCGATCAGGATGCCACTGGCGATAAAGGCTTCCTTGGACAGGCCCAGGCGGATCAAAAATGCAGATCGCAAGGCCCCCTGATGGCCGGACAGGCCACCGAAAAAACCACTCAACAAGCCTCCGAAAGGAAGGGCCTTTTTAGAAAAGACGGGTTGTCTATCCTCGGGGAGCAGTTCGAGAACGGCAAAACCGATCATCAGCAGGGCGACGATCAGTTTCACCGGACTGATCTCCCGGGTCGACTCGCCGATGGAGTATTCATACAGAGGTGACAAGCCGGACAACTGACCCAGCAGATAGGCCCCGATCCAGGCACCCAGGAGGGCGGGAATGCCAAACCCCAGGACGACAGCCTTGTTGGCAAATCGCCCCACCAGACCCGTTTTGAACAGATTGTTGGCCAGATGGACGATCCCTGTCATAGCAATGGCGACTTCTACGGGAAAGAAGAGGAGGAATACGGGGAGTAAAAGGGTCCCCAGGCCGAAGCCGCTGAAAAAGGTCAGAATGGCAGCAAGGAAGGCAACAGCAGCGATCAGGATGAGTCCTGCTGTGGTCATCTGCCCATCCGTTTCAGATGCTCCATCAGATTGTCGATTTGCAGATGACTGCCGATTACGATGAGGCTGCTACCGGGTGTCAGCACAGTGCCGGGGTTGGGGTTGACACTGTATTTTCCTTTCTGGTTGCGGAAGCCGATGATATTGGCTCCGGTCTTTTCATGGATCTGCAATTGCTTGATGGTCTGGTCCCGGCAGGCAGCAGGCATGCTTTCGTAACTCAGTTCCTCAAAGGTCACATCGGAGTCATATTCGTTGGTGAGGAAGGTGAAAAATTCAACCGTGCCCGGCTTGGTGACCAGTGTGGCCATGTAGAAGCCACCGATCTGCTCGGGCATGATCACATGGTCGGCACCGGCCAGTCGCAGCTTGTGGGCCGATTTGGGGTTGAAAGAACGACTGACGATCCGGATCTTGGGACTGAGCTGTCGAGCGGTCAACACCGTAAACACATTATCCGCATCATCACTCAATGCAGATACCAGGGTGGATGCGCGGTGGATGCCTGCCTGAATGAGGACATCATCCTGGGTGGCATCTCCTTCCAGATAGAGTAATCGGGTAGGGGAGGTCTGGATATCTTCGATGATACCTTTATCGGAGTCGATGATCACAAACGGCTGCTTGTGCGCCATGAAGTGATGGGCGATCTCCCGACCGTAACGACCATATCCGCAAACAATGATATGATCATGCAGGCGCTCCAGGTCTCCGTGGATCAGGTTAGTGTGCATTTTGACAAAGATTTCCCCTTGAACGATATAGTTTGTAAAGGCAGAGAGTGCATAGGCGAAGATGCCGATATTGACCAGAATATATCCCGCCGTGAACATCCGCCCTGCCTCTGAGAGCTGATGGACCTCCATATACCCGACAGTGGACATGGTGATGATCGCCATATAGAAGGCATCGGAGAAACTGTAGTTCTCCAGCAGCATATAACCGGTAGCACCACCTGCCAGACTGAGTGCAAAGAGAAAGAGGCCGATCCGATAGTCGAGGAACCGACGGGTCAGGGAATACGAGGCAAGTGGATTGTAGAACCGGCGAAATCGGAAGCGCTTCATGCAACATAAAGGTACAGCTACGCCTCGATTCTTTGTACGTTCCCCCTGAATTGGTCAATATCCACTTCTCAATCCCGCTTTCCATCGACATTCCCGGCCCGTCCATCGAATATTCGGTCCGGTCTCCCGGTGAAGCTGTAAATTTGAACATCACAGAAAAACCACAATATCCATGAAGAGAGGTAGCATTATCCTGATCGTCGTCGTAGCCATCCTGGCGATCGCCGGGTATTCCATGTTCAAAGGCGCATACAATACCATGGTCACCAAGACCCAAAGTGTAGAGGCCCAATGGGCTGGTGTGGAGACCCAATACCAGCGTCGTATGGACCTGTACAACAGTGTGGTCAGCACGATCAAGGGGTCTTCCGAATTCGAACAGGAAACCCTGACAAAGGTCATCGAGGCCAGGAGTAAGGCCACATCTGTTCAGGTCGATCCGAGCAAGCTGACCCCTGAATCCATCCAGCAATTCCAGGAAGCCCAGGGCCAGATGTCATCGGCCTTCAGCAAGCTTATGGTCGTAGTCGAACGATATCCGGAATTGCAGACCACCCAGCAGTTCAGAGACTTCCAGGCCCAGATCGAGGGCACCGAGAACCGGATCAACAAGGCCCGGGATGATTTCAATGCCACTGTACAGGATTATAACACCTACATCAAGCAATTCCCGACCAATATGATCGCCGGCATGTTCGGATTTTCCGACAAGGGCTATTTCCAGGCGGCGGCGGGGTCCGAACAGGCACCGAATATTGAATTCTGATGGGGCTGATCTGGCAGCATAGTTTTTCAAAAGAGGATAAGCTGGCCATTCGCCAGGCCATTCAGGGTGCCGAGAAACAAACCTCTGGCGAAGTCAGGGTCTATTTTGAACAGCATACCCATGGTGAAACTGTCCTGCAGCGCGCGGTCAAGGCCTTTGCCAAACTGAAAATGGAAAAGACCCGGGATCGCAACGGTGTCCTCTTTTACATCGCCTTTGAAGACAGGCAGTTTGCCGTATTGGGCGATCAGGGTATCCATGAAAAGGTCACCCAGAATTTTTGGGATACCATCCGGGGCCTGCTGGCTGAATACTTTGCCAGAGAAGAATTTGTGGCCGGACTGGTAGCCGCTATTACAGAGGTTGGCGTGCAATTGCAGTCGCACTTCCCCTACCAGCGGGATGATATCAATGAATTGCCGGATGATCCTGTCTTCCACAACGAAGAGCCGTCATGAAGATGATCAAACAGCTATCTGTATTCCTCTTCCTGCTGGTCGCTTCGATCAGTTGGGCACAGGATCTGCCACCGGCACCCGACCCACCACGGCTGGTGAACGACCTGGCGGGATTTCTGAGACCGGATGAGGTCGCAGCCCTGGAAGCCAAACTGGTGGCCTACGAGGATACGACCTCCACACAGATTGTGATCGTCACCGTCGAAACACTGGGTCGATGGGAGGTGGCAGAGTTTTCCTATCGCCTGGGTGATGCCTGGGGTGTGGGCTCTGCCGACGATGATAACGGCCTGGTCATCACTGTATCTCGTGAAGAACGGAAAGTCTTTTTTGCCACTGGCAGGGGGCTGGAAGGACCCTTGCCCGACTACCTCTGCAATCGCATTGTGGATCGTATTGTGGTTCCTGCCTTTAAAAAAGGTGCATTTTACGAAGGCCTTGATCGTGCTACTGATGCCGTGATCCTGACCATTGGTGGAGAGTTTGTGAAGGAACTGGAGGCTAAGAAAAAACCTGTAGTGCCATTCATTCTGATTTTCATTGTGTTCCTGGTGATCATAGTCCTGATCATCATCTTTTCCAAAAATAACCCGGGCGGTGGCCAGATCCATCGTCGTGGATGGGGTGGTCCCATCATCTTCGGAACTGGTGGCGGGAGCCATTGGGGCGGAGGTGGCTTCGGCGGCGGAGGTGGCGGCTTCGGTGGCGGAGGAGGAGGCTTCGGCGGTTTTGGCGGTGGCAGCTTTGGCGGCGGTGGTGCCGGCGGAAGCTGGTAATCCGATCGGGATCCCGTCACGATCCGTTTCCAGGATCTTTGGACGACTGTTCTCGAACCCAGAAATGAAGTAAATTGCCCCGATGAAGGGACATGAATTACGCACGGCCCAGGTGATCCGCTATGTGACGCCATTGCGAGAGGGTGGCTCCCTGCCGGCCATCGTAGATGCAGATGATGGATTTCCCTATGTCCTCAAATTCAGAGGTGCCGGCCAGGGAAAAAAGGCCCTGATCGCAGAGCTGATCGGCGGTGAACTGGCCAGAAGCCTGGGCCTGAAAATGCCGGAGCTCGTTTTCCTATATCTGGATGATAGCTTCAGCAAGACCGAACCGGACGAAGAGATCCAGGATCTCCTGCGATTCAGCGTCGGATTGAATCTCGGGCTCCACTTCCTTTCCGGAGCCATGACCTACGACCCACTCGTGTCGGAGATCAATGCCCTGACCGCATCCCAGGTGGTATTGCTGGACAGCCTCATCACCAATATCGACCGTACCCCCCGAAATCCGAATCTGCTCATGTGGAATCGGGAGCTCTGGCTCATTGACCATGGCGCCAGCCTCTATTTTCATCATGCCTGGGATCGCTGGACAGCGGGTGAACATAAATCCTTTCCGGCCATCAAGGATCACATCCTTCTCCAGTTTGCGACATGCCTCGACGATGCGGCCGGCCTCTTTCAACAGACGATCACCCCGTCGCTCATCGGACAGATCCTCACTCAGATCCCGGATGAATGGCTATGGGAGGAAACGGATTCCCTGTCACCCGAACAGAAGCGAAATGCCTACCAGGACTTCCTCGTTTCCCGTGTTTTGAATATTCAATTGCTCACCAAAGAAGCCGATGATGCAAGACAGGCAGGTCTATGAATATGCCTTTGTTCGGTTTGTCCCCAGGGTAGAGCGAGGAGAGTTTCTGAACATCGGAGTCATCCTGCTGTGCAAGCGGATGGACTTCCTGGAAATGAAGGTCCAGTTGGAGGAAGTACGACTGCGGGCCTTTTTTCCAGAGGTAGATCTGGACCAGGTCAGGCAATACCTGGACAGTTGGTCGCTGATCTGCCAGGGCGATCCCAGGGGTGGACCAGTCTCGGGCCTGGATCCAGCCAACCGGTTTCGATGGCTGACAGCTCCAAAGAGTACGATGATCCAATGCTCCCAGGTTCATCCCGGGCTCTGCACGGATCCGGCAAAAGTGCTCGAAGACCTGTTTGTGAAATACGTGTGCTAACTGGATTATCCTAATGGAATACGGATCGCGGAGCGATCCAATGTGAATAGCCCGGGCATGGCCTGGGGTATTGATGGGGATCACAACCAACCGCGGAGCGGTTACGCAACCGGGAGATCACCCTGTGGATGATTCCGATAATTTGTTGCTAGAAAGAAACGTGTTCGTGCCTGATTCACCATGGGTTGAGGAATGCAGAAGCGGGATTGGCGTTCAATGGTACTGGGGTAATTCCAGATTGAATACAGATCGCGGAGCGACCCAATATGAATAGCCCCGGGCATGGCCCGGGGTATTGATGGGGATCAAGACCAACCGCGGAGCAGTCGCGCAACCGGGAGATCGCCCTGTAGATGATTCCGATAATTTGTTGCTAGAAAGAAACGTGTTCGTGCCTGATTCACCATGGGTTCAGGAATGCAGAAGCGGGATTGGCGTTCAATGGTACTGGCACGATTCAAAATCCACTACGGATCGCGGAGCGATCCAATGTGAATAGCCCCGGGCATGGCCCGGGGTAATGTTAATGATCAAGGCCACCAACCGCGGAGCGGTTGAATTCCCGACAGATCATCCAAGAGATGATATTTAATCCAGGTAGGATTCATCAATTTCAATTCCATGTTCATGCAGAAGGCTTTTCAGTTCATCCAGGTAGTTGAATTTCTTATGATGCTTTTCCTGGTTCATGACATAATCGATCAATCTGTCCTTTTCTTTTATTGAATAGGTAAATGCCCCATAGCCATCTTGCCACTGGACGAAGGCGGGAAATAATTGATTTTCCTT
>JAUIEA010000150.1 GCA_030429045.1 Bacteroidia bacterium
CTGTGCTCATGCCCAGCAAGGCAACTGCTGCCACTCCACCGAAGAGCAGTGGCGTCCCCAGGGCAAGACCCGCCGTGATCCCGCTTTCCTTGCGATAGGTCCACACCTTCCTCAGGTCCAGCTCTATACCTGCGATCCAGACAAAGATCATTACCGCCCACATGGCGATGCCATTCAGTGACTGGATGACCGGTGCAGGAAAAACAAATGCATAATAGGATGGAAAAACCGCACCCAATACGCCGGGGCCGAGGAGGATGCCGGTAATGATCTGGACAACCACCAACGGAGCCCAATAATCTGTTCGGCCGATCCGCCAGATCAGGTACGGCACCGCATAGATCAGGATCATGGCGATCAGGAAGATTTCAGTTGTCGTCATCGCATGCTACTGTTGAACCGCAATACGCTGGCATCCCTCATCGGTTTGTCAGTCCCTTTGTATTCTGGCAAATATCAATCCGAAAGTACTCGTACTGACTCATCCATTCAAACCGTTCCCGATCGAAAACAATTTACCTGGATCACATTAAGAACCCGTTCTGATCTTCAATGGGCCCAGGAATGTTCTCATCATCGATCATCTGACGGAGGTCGATCTCGATTCCGCGCGCTATAGAAGTGATGGGGACATCATTATAGGTACCCTCAAAGGGGTTTTCAGAATAATCACCGATCTTTTCCATCAGGAAGAACACCCAGGTGATCAGTGCCGAGAAGGGGACCGTCATCCAGATCATATTCCCGGGCATATCTGCGAATGTATTGATCAGTCCGAATGGCAGGAGAACACAAAAAACCAATGCTGTCCACAAGGCTGTAGAGGCATATTGGCGTGGGAACGGAAAGTTCTTTATTCGCTCGCTCCGACCCTGGTCATCGTAAAAGGTGCCGATCAGTTCATGCATGCGCATGTGTCGGAAGTCATCGATATACCCTGCATTGCAAAGCCGCTGTAATTCCTTCGCCTGGATAGCCAGCACCTGGGTGGCCATATTGCTCTTGTTATTGATCGCCAGCATTTCCGCTTCCCCGATAAAGGGGAGGATGTCCTTATCCAGCCGATCGATATATTCCTCGCAAATGCTCGGCACGTATAATCCATTGACACGGTCTTCGGTATGCTCCCAGGGCCGGGACAACCGAAGCTGATATCGCAATGCGGTCAGCCAGACAATATGTCGATAGATCAGCCTCTTTTTCTCCAGAGCCAACTGTTCTTTATCCTCGGACTGCAGAAATGAGATCACTGCAGAACCGAAGCTGCGACTGTTATTGACAATACCGCCCCAGATCTTTCGCGCCTCCCAGGTGCGATCATACGAACTGTTATTCTTGAAGCCCAGATAAAAAGCCACCGCGATCCCCAGGACACTCATGGGTTGCCAGGGCAGGGACACATCCAGATCCAGAACCACATAAACCAGGGTGATCACGAATGCGTAGATCCCGCCCAGGATAAAGGGTTTTCTGGACCAGTTGAAGGTCATCCAGAATCCGTAGTTCCGCTTGATATACATAAGGAAGAGATTGGTGAATCAATAGAGTGTACCTGTCACATCGCCTGCAATTCAGGGCATCCGAACCTGATGCGACCTCAGCATCACGGGCGCGGCAACAAGATCAGCTTGACGGTTTGCTGGCCGCCTTCATGCTGAATCCGCAAATAATGTACCCCGGAGGCATGGATCTGCGGTGACACATCCAGGGTTCGGGTATGTTGTCCCGGATATACAGACTGGATATCCCAGGTCTGAATCATCTGGCCCAACCCGTTGATCAGGAAGACCTGAAATGGTGTCTGGTTTTGCACTTGAAAATCAAGCACGATCCGATCCTGTACCAGGGTGGGGTGCGCACTGACGTGCCAGTTTCGATGGTCATCTTCCAGGGCATTGGGCATCCCGAAGACTGCGATCAGGGTGTCTGACCCGGTCAGGGAGAATTCGGTCGCCGCACTCATGGCATCTGCCAGGATGATCTCACCCGAGGTAGTTTCCCAGTGATGAAAGGGTTCCGCTCCGGTTTGGGTAGCGGTGATCGTATTACTCATTCCCCCGAAATAGGTACCCGTCCAGGGAAGGGGATCCGGATGGATGGTATTCAGGGCGATGGTCCCGGCCCCGGGAGGGTCTACCGCCAGCGTAACCCGAAAAGGGCCTTCCAGTTCGGAGTAACAGTTGGTCATGCCGTTGGGCAACCAGTCACATCGCTGACTGATAAATTGACGCATGGTCACAATATTGGTATGCCATTCATTCATATTTCCGCCCCAGCGATCCACCTGGCGGGGCATTTCCGGAGCGAGGATGGACACCATTTCATCAAAGAGCTGTAGCATATTTTCACAAGAAAAAACCGTACTCATCATATCGGCCTGGCGTGCATAGTACAATTGTCTGAATTCCGGATTCTCCTCCAGTAACTTCAACAGGATCAACTGATGCTTGCCATCCGGTTTGACACACCAGGTAAATGTATCCCCGGGCATAGGTGTCCAGGTCAAACAGGTGTCCTTGTCCAATTGCTCGAAGAAATCATATTCGACATAATCCGAAATGGCCTCAAGGTCACAGGGCTCCGCATTATAGTTGGTATTGGGCACCCCGGAATAATTGATATAATAATCAAATGTGGCATCCAGGTCCCACAGAATATATCCCCACTTCTGATGGCCGCCGTCCGGGTGCCGGCCACGCCACCAGCCGGTATTGTAATTCAACCAGTCCGAAGCCACAACATTCAGATTCACAATAAAATAATCGATCAGGCTGAGCAGGTCCACGGTATCCTTCACTTGCTGATAGATGACCGGATCACTGAGGTCATTGCTCAGTACAAATTTTCGAAAGGCATTCCAATCGTCATGAGCCTGCTGCCCACCGTATTCCGCCCAGGTATTATCCCAGGTCAGTAAATATTGCAGGTCATACTTCCCCTGCTGATAACGGTAATCCGTATAGTCGTGATCATCCGGATTCTCCCGGGCATAATAGATCCCCCAGTACTCCCCATTGAGAAACACGATACAGCTTCGACTCGTGCGAACATCGAGGGCCATGCCACCCCGCTCCGCCAGGGTGTGCACATAGTCATCGCGCAGATGGCAGGAGCCATCGTGATACGGTTTGTTGGTGGCCGGATAATTATCATCCCCGGCCGCTCTGAAGATCAGGCGCTGATAGGAATCCCGATCCGAACTGGAAAACAGTTTCTCCGTCACCGCCCTGGAATAACCCATCTCATCCCGGCTGATCCAGTCGAGGCTTCGCTGATCATTGACCCAGGAGTCCTGGCCATGCGAATTCAATTCGCCATATGTCGCATCCTGCCGAACCAGGTCGCTGTCAAAATATTCCATGGATCCCACCGGCCGCAACTCCTTGTCGCCATTGGCCAGTTTCTGGATATCATCCGCCGCTATTGAAAAAACCGGTCGACTGAATGCCTCCTGAATAAAATACGTGTTGAACCGGATAAAACTGGGCAGGATATCCGGGTCGGGAGAGAATGTTCTTGCCTTCAACACGGTCGTCTTTGCGATCTGGACAGGGCCATTGACCTGAGGTGAACTTTCGGTTGGTTCCGTACCATTCACCGTGTATCGGATCACCCCGCCTGGTTCTTTGGACGTGATCGTTACCTGGATAGTATCCGGATAATTTCCCGCCTCCATGTCCATGTCTGGTCGGTCCGCAAAATCCAGATACTGCTCTGTATCTGTATTGGACCACCCCGGAGTCGGCTCCACACAGATCTTCCAGAATGGAGAACCATCCGTGGTGCGACACACCGATTGATTGATCGTCGTTTTTTTCAATTCGATGTTTTGCAGGATCGTGCCGGAAGGGGTCGACAGGACAACCATCTCCTTGTTCTTCTTGGTCTGCGTGAGTTTGAAACTGGCATGATAGACACCATTCTGCTGAGTATTCCGACCAGAACACCAGATAAGCAGATACGATTCGGGTGCCAGGATTGTGCCCGGGGCAAAGGTGAACTTGCCCTTCTCATTTGCATCATCACTCAGGCTATATCCGCTCAGATCGACCGGACTTACAGCGGTATTGTACAATTCGATCCAATCCTCATACGCATCATGATCATCCACGAATTGCTTCAGGTTCGCAGCTGAATACTCATTGATCACAACCTGACTCTGGAGCTGACCAGCAAAAACAGAGAAGATGGCCAGCAAGCATAAATGAAAACGCATAGGGTGATTTGTTTCGGTGTGATCCTAAAGATAGTCATGGAGATCAGACATGCCTTCAAGTCTGATTGTCATTCGGTCAGCATCCGTTAATCCACCAGGATGACCCTGCTCCTCCACACCTGCTGACCCATCTGGACCTCGCAGGTGTACGTACCCGTTGGAAGGTGATCTGTTTGCAGAAAAAGGGTCTGGTCACCCTGGCCCAACCAGGACGGTGACTGTTCCCATACGACCAGGCCTGATCCGTCGAGGACACGGACATAAGCCAGACCGGCAGACTCCACCTCGAATTGGGCGGTAACTGCACCACTGGAGGGGTTTGGTGTGAGACGAAGGGGCTGTAGTGAATCGTGTTTAGAAATACGGGTGACAAAGACTTCTGTGTCTGTCAAGGTAACCACTCCATAACCCGGAATTGTCAATGTGCCACTTCCATTCTCGATTTGCGTGTTGCTTGCTATCCAATAGGACCCATCGCTGGACGTATAGGTCTCCATATTGCCATATCCGGATCCGCCGGTCAGCTGTAATTCAACCTCCTGTGCAGTAGCGTGCGGATTGATGAGGACAACTGTCAAACGTTCGGTTTCTCCATGATAATAAGCACTGGCATAAGTTTGACCGGGTTCTGTAGGCGTAACTTCAATACGATGGGAGCCCGGGGGAATGAACTTGAAAAAATGCTTGGCAGCTACATACTTGGGGGACAGCTTGCCTGCCGCCTGGCTGCTCAGTGCATAAGGGGTCACATTGCCGTCATTATCCGTCTCGGTAAAGGTCCAATACAACCAGGCACTTTCCCGGCCTGTCGTGAGGGCCTGGTGGATTTTCACAGCAATGCTCCAGCCTCCATTGGATGGATAGCCACTCGCGGGCCACAGCCACTGTCGTTCTTCACCGGAGGTTTCTGTCATCCAGCTCTTTTTGTCAAATGAAGAAAACCCGGCCACATTGCCGGGGATGCCGGGCGCCGGACTGCTGGTCCAGCCATTCACCCACCAGTCCCAAAGCTGGGAATCCGCTCCGGATGAACTGACCCCGTCACTGCCATACCCATGGATACAAAAGAGGTCCAGAGCAGCCATGGCCTCCGGATCATCCGCCAGGTGGTGGAGGTATTGCAGATTCTTGTGTACCGGTCCGCCATATTCATACATCCCATAGGCATCACCCCCCAGTAGGTCCTCCGGACCCATCAGTCGTATGCCAGCGAGCTCGGGGTACTTGTCAAACTCCGATCGAATGGCCTTCAGGGCTGCGATATATTGGGATGAAAGAGGATAGGTGGCACTGTTGTAAAACTGTTCGAAGTTCAATTCGTTCTGGATGCTGATGGCATGGAACGTGGTGTTGTATGCCCGCTGATATCCCAGTACGTAGGCGGCGGTACTGCGTGCGAACTGGGTCAGGGCACTGGTAGGGCCACTTCCGCCCAACGCACTGTCATCGAATTGGTCATAGAGCTGTCCTGATACATCAAGCATGCCTCCGGCAAAATTGCCACCCCAGATGAAGGGCCAGGGTGCACCGAAAACCGGGCCGGGCCACCATCCCTGGCTCCAACTGTTCCCGCTGGATACTTTCACCCAGGGCACGGGTGACCACAAGGAGCCGATCAATTTAAAATCACCTAATAGTTCTTTGCGATCGATACCCGCCTGAATGGCCCCGTCATTTGGAAATGTGAAGAGCAGGATATTCTCTTCAATATCCGGCCCCATCACCGCAATGGGTGCGTTCTCACCGCCAAAGTCACGTCCATAATCCTCCGGTCCGGTATAGGTGCGCACCCGATTTCCTTCCGGACCATCCGGATTGTCCGGATCTTCGAGATTGAAGACACTGTTAGTTTGCGACCCCATGAACCAGGGCGAGTAATAGCTGAGATCGGAATAGGGGGCGATCAGCCGGGGTGTCAGATCGACACGGTACATGGTCGCACCCAGATCGTCGTAATACAATTCCTGCCACCAGGACTGGTTGGTTTCCGCATTGCCCTGGTGGGCCCCAAAGCCATCGATCTCCTGATAGGTGGTCAGCAGATCAACAGAAATGGTTGGTTGTGCCCGGATGGAAGCGGTGAGGAGGAGAAGAGAAAGACAGGACAGATAACGCATAGGTGCAGGTTGAGAAAGGAATGTCAATACCATTCAGACCTGGCCCCGGCATGATCCGCTGTCTACCCGGAGAAGAAGTTGTCGAAAAAAGGCAATCAGGCTCGACCGAGCTCTCGCAGATACTGGATATGTGAGGCGAGTGCACTCCTGAAGCGGGGATACTCAATGTAGCGTATGCCCTTCTCAGCACAAACCTCCCGTACGATCTGGCTGATGGCCGGATAATGCACATGTGAGATATGAGGGAACAGGTGATGCTCGATCTGATAGTTCAGTCCACCGACCAGCCAGGACAGGACCCGGTTCTGGGTGGCGAAATTTGCGGTGGTCTGCAGCTGATGAACGGCCCACTCCTCATCTACCTGCCGAATATCGGGATCCAGATCGGGGACCGCAGTATCTCCGACCGTATGAGCCATCTGAAAGACGATACTCAGGATAAAACCCGCGGCGAATGTATAGACCAGGAATCCGACGATCCAGGTGGTAAAGCCCATCGTATAAATGGGCAGGATGACGAACAATCCCAGATGTAATGCCTTGAAACCCCAGAAGGACAAATGTTCCATGAAAGGCATTTTCCCGATCGGCATTTCACCCACCCGGCCGAGGAAATATTTCTTGTAATCGGTGAAAAACACCCAGTACAGATAGAGGAGGGAATACACCATCCAGAAGTATAAATATTGGTACTTGTGAATACCATAACGCTTCTGACCTGGCGAAAGCCTCAACATGGGACGTGCATTGAGGTCATCATCCACACCGTCAATATTGGTGAAGGTGTGATGGACCACGTTGTGTTTGGTCTTCCACATGAAGACATTGGCACCGAGGAAATTCAGGGACAGGCCCGCAAGATCATTCAACAAGGGATACTTGCTGAAACTGCCGTGGGCCCCGTCATGCATAACATTGAAACCGATGGCAGCCGTAAAGCCGCCCAACAAGACTGCTTCGATCAATCCCAACCAGATCTGGGAGGGCAGGAAGAACACCAGGTGAATATACAGGGCCAGAAAACCACCTACCAGCAGGATCGCCTTGGAGTGGAGGCGAAGATCGCCTTTACTGTCCTGACCTCTTTGCTGAAAATATGCCGTGATCCGCTGACGCAGCTCTGCATGCAGGGAATCTTTGGGCTTGAGAAAACGGGGAATTTGCATAAAACTGACTTACGATCCTTTCCCGAAAGGTTCGGGAACACCTCTTTCCAAGATAGGAACCTCGCTCCCGAAGATAGGGACAATTTCGGGATCAGAGGAGAGGAAATGCTCCTTTGTCCAAGTCAGGTTCACCACACTCCTAACAACCCGATCACCCTTTCCGTTCAGCTCATCACCAACTGACTAGCCATCAAAGGGTTATCCACCAGCACAGATCGCCAGAATCCACTTCCCCAGGCCCCGGAACGGCTCGGTGCTACTCCTCTACGACCAACATCCTGTTGTCCACCGTTCGACCATCCGGATGGAACCGCTGGAGCACATACGGCCCGGGCACCGGTCTGGTGAGATCCACATCTTGCTTCGATCCCATCAATGGGCCTTGGGCCAGGATCCGGCCCGACAGATCCAGAAGTTGCCATTGCCCTCCGATCCAGTCGGAAGGTGAAAGGATCGATACGGAACCCCTGGAAGGATTTGGATAAACAAGCATGTCGTCCGAGGCAGTACTGGTCTCGGTTGAGGTGGTTTCCGTCGTCACACCATAATACTGCCTCACCGTCCGATTCTGGTTGTTGGTCATGTTCTGGAATCGGATCCGGGCATAACCGCTGTCCGGCTCGCCCCCCGTATAGAAGTAGAAGATGAAGGGTTGCGACTCCCCCGGAGCAATAACGATATCTGTCTCTTCCACATCGGCAGCATAACAGATGTCTGCGCACAGGGCCGTTTCCCAGGTCTTCGGGGTAACTACCTTAACCTTCTGGATCCGGATATGCACATTATCGGTGGCCGACAGATTCTGTATGGTGGAATGAAGCGCCAGGGTTTCGCCAGGGGCACCGTAGGCCACGCTATCCGGATCATCCAGGGTCAGTGCGAACAAGCCCTTGTCCCCGTTTTGAGTACAATTCCCTGAATCAATGTTCAGGAGTTCATCCATATCACACCACATGTTATCCGGGGGCCGGTGAAACCAGCCGTGCTTGGCAGCTACGGTTCCGTCAGGCCTGATCAGATAGGCATTGTTGGGTGCTGGTCCATAATGACTCCACCAGGGATTACAGGGCCCATCCACCAGGATAGGCGGGATGATGTCCAGACCATCGATCATAT
>JAUIEA010000151.1 GCA_030429045.1 Bacteroidia bacterium
GGGCACAGTAGCGACCGAACTGTTTCCCAATTCATGGATATTCATCGGCACGACACCGGGCGGAACTTCCTTGTAGCCGTACAACCTGAAAAACCGCTTGATGATGGCTTCATCCATTTTTTCATTTGCTTGGTGAATGAATATTTTTTTCAGGTCTGCGATATCCATTCCGCTTCGATCAAATGCCGCTTTCATCGCCTGAGGGACATGCTGCAAGGCGTATTCGTAGATCTTCCGCCCATCCATTTTGATATACCTGATCCGCGAGTCACTTTCCGGATAGTTGGAGGGCCCCAAATGCAAATAGAAGGCTTCATCCAGGGTGTGCGTCACCGCTTTTTGGGCAAGCACTCCGCGATGTGGCGGAAGCTCTCGTGCTTCCAACAGGGTCGCCCCTGCCCCATCCGCAAAGATCATGGAATCCCTGTCGTGCAGATCCAAAACCCTGGACAAGGTCTCCGCTCCAATGATCAATCCGCGATCGGCATCGCCACAGCGGATCATCAGGTCGGCCTGAATAAAGGCCTGGATCCATCCGGGGCAGCCGATCACCAGATCGAAGACAATGCATTCCGGGTTGCGAATGCCCAGCCCCTGCTTTACCCGTGCCGCCAGTGCAGGCAGGAAATCGGATTGTATGGTATGCTTTCGGACATCCCCGAAGTTGGTGGCAACGATGATAAAATCCAGGGTCTCCGGATCAACCTGACCATTCCGGATGGCCTGTTGTGCGGCTTCGAGGGCCAGGTCACTTGCCATCACATCTGCCTGTGCATAGCGCCTTTCCCGGATACCAGTGATCGCCTCAAACTTTTCGGTCACCACCAGAGGCGGGTCGGTGATGGCCTTTTGATGGTTGTCATAAAACTGGTGGAGGGCAAATTCACTGTTCTTCTTCGAAATACCGGGTATAGCGGCCCCCGTAGATTGGATCATCGTTCGCTTCATAACATGGCTCTTGTCGTTGCGTGAATCTACTGGAAATTGGATGACTATCCATACAGTTTTGATCGGTTCAAGGCATAACCTTGATCATGAATGACCCGAAACATGCCATTCTACAGTCAGAAAAAATTCTGAATTGTTAACTTTTTCGTACATTTTGTATAGTTATATTTACATTTTGTAATAATATCTTTACATCTTCGTTCTTCTCAAAACAGCTTCTCATGATGAATACACCATTATTCCCCGCTCATTACCGCAAGATCGGCTGGTTGCTCTTCCTACCCGGACTGGCCCTCGGGATCCCGTCCGTCTTTCTGGATTGGAATCCCGGATTTCTCTCCATGCGGATTCCGGCCCTTGCCGCAGATTATATATTCAATACGGATCGAAGCTGGTTTGTCATGATCAAGAATAATCTGATGGACGAACTGGCCTCCCTGATCATGATCGTCGGCGCTCTCCTGGTCTGTTTCTCCAGAGAGGTCCAGGAAGACGAATACATCTCCCAGATACGGTTGAATGCACTCCTGTGGGCCGTTTATATCAACTATGCATTCCTGGCGGTCACCATTGTACTGATCTTTGAAATGAGCTTTCTCTATGTCATGATCTTTAATTTCTTCACGCTTCTGATCATCTTCTACATCCGATATCACTGGTTGTTGATGAAAAGCAGAAAACCAACCATCGATGCATAACCAGGTCAGAATCGAACGCGCCATCAAAAGCATGACCCAGGAAGAATTGGCAAAAAAGGTGCAGGTCACCAGGCAGACCATTCACGCCCTGGAAACCGGGAAATATGTCCCCTCCACGGTATTGGCCCTAAAGATCGCGGCCGTCTTTGAAAAACCTCTGGACGAACTGTTCTCCCTGGAGCCGTCAGACTGGAACACCGATTGATCTGTCAACCACAGGATCATGTTGGTTCCGCTTTCTCGTCTTTCGGTTTTCATCCGGAAGCGGAGAACTGTACCTTCACACTCTCCGATGTGACCCTGTATTCCGACCCACACAATCATTATCGCACTCCGACCGTATGATCGTCCGTTGCACCTGTTTCTTTTACGCATTTCTCGTCATTTCCGGCCTGCTCCTCCTGCCGGGATGTCAATCGGCCTATGGGCCGGATACGGATGCCATCATCCGGATCAATCAACAGATGTGTACTCAATTTCGTCAGGAACAGGTTCTCGAACTGACGGCACACTTTGCGGACAGCGTAAACGTGATCATTCCCGGTTCGCCAATGTGGCAAGGGAAACCGGTGCTGCAGGCCTACTGGTCCCGCTACCTCAATCCCATCCACCTGTCCATCCAGCATATCCGTTTCTTTGCAGTGGAAGATATCCTGGAGGGAAATACCGATCTGCCACCTTCCTTGCTCGCCTTGCTACCCAACATGGAGCCACTTCAAAACAGGACTCCTCCGGTGCTCTATCAATGGTCTGACTGGAACCTTCAATACGAAGCCGAAGACGGGGTCATCCGGTCGGAGAGCCACCCTACCCTCCTCCAGTGGACGGATGATGCTGATTCCGGATGGCGCATTACCTGGATGGCCCAGCTCTGACCTTACCAGCCACATGGCCTATCTTTGTGAAAACATCTTGACGTGACCCTACCCCCATTGGCAGAACGGATGCGTCCCCGGACCCTGGACGAATTCGCCGGGCAGAGACATCTGGTAGGACCTGAAGCTGTCCTTCGCAAAGCTGTCCGTTCCGGCAATCTGCCCTCCATGCTGTTTTGGGGACCTCCCGGAGTGGGTAAGACAACCCTGGCCCGGTTGATCGCCCTGGAGACCGGTCGCCACTGCATTTCACTGAGCGCTATCCAGAGCGGGGTCAAGGAGATCCGCCAAAGCCTGGAAGAAGCCCAGAAGTTGCAGGACGATGGTGAAACGCCCCCCATCCTGTTCATTGACGAGATCCATCGGTTTCACAAGGGACAGCAGGATGCATTGTTGGGGGCCGTTGAAAAAGGAACGGTCGTCCTGATCGGTGCCACCACAGAAAACCCTTCATTTGAGGTCAATAATGCCTTGCTCTCCAGATGCCAGGTCTATATCCTGGAACCTTTGTCCAGGGAGGACCTGCTCGGCATGGTCGACCGAGTTTTGCAGACGGATGTCCGGCTCAGCAAATTGTCCATTCACATCCAGGAAGAGGATGCACTATTAGGCATCTCCGGTGGCGATGGTCGCAAATTGTACAACACCCTCGAACTGGTCACGCAGGATGCGGTAGAGGGGGATACCTTGATCCTGACCAATGAATTGGTCATGGCCAAGGTGCAAAGTCGGATCGCCCAGTTTGACAAGGGCGGTGAACTGCACTATGACATCATTTCCGCATTTATCAAATCCATCCGGGGAAGCGACCCCAATGCGGCGGTGTACTACCTGGCAAGAATGATCCAGGGTGGACAGGATCCATTGTTCATCGCCCGGAGGCTGATCATATCCGCAGCGGAAGATATCGGACTTGCCAATCCGAACGCCCTTCTCCTGGCCAATGCCGCCTTTGACTCCGCACACAAGATCGGTTGGCCGGAAGCCCGGATCGTGCTTTCTGAAGTGACCATCTATCTCGCCTGCAGCCCCAAGAGCAATGCGGCCTACCAGGCTATAGACAAGGCCATCCAATCCGTGCGCAAGACCGGAGATCAACCCGTACCTTTGCATTTGCGAAATGCCGCAACCGGATTGATGAAGCAGATGGGATACGGTAAGGACTATCAATATTCCCATGACTTCCCTGGACATTTTGTTCCCCAGGATTATCTTCCGGACAGCATTCGATCATCGGTGTTCTACCAACCTGCCAGGAACCCCGCTGAAGAAAAATATCGTCAGTTTCTGGCGAACAATTGGGCGGGTAAATACGATTACTAATCAGGAAACATCAGCCAAATGAGCAGCACACATCTTTCTCATGATATGAACATCATTCGCCAGAGCGCCCGCGACTTTGCCGAAACCTATATCCGCCCTCATGTCATGGAGTGGGATGAGTCCCAACACTTTCCCGTCGACCTGATGCACAACCTTGGTGCTCACGGCTTTTTGGGGGTTTTGGTTCCCGAGGAATATGATGGTTCCGGCCTGGGCTACCAGGAATACATTACGATCATCGAAGAGATCACGAAGGTCTGTTCATCCATTGGCCTGTCTGTGGCGGCCCACAACTCCCTTTGCACCGGGCATATCCTGCAATTTGGCAATGAAGCCCAGAAAAAGAAATACCTGCCAAAACTGGCCACCGGAGAATGGATCGGGGCCTGGGGATTAACCGAACCCAACACCGGCAGTGATGCGGGCCGGATGCAGTGTGTCGCCGAAAAGGATGGTGATCATTACGTCCTGAATGGCACGAAATGCTGGATCACCCATGGTATTTCCGGCAATGTCGCCGTTGTCATCGCCCGCACCGGAGAGCTGTTGGACAGCCGGGGCATGAGTGCCTTTATCATCGAACGCGGCACCCCCGGTTTCAAAGCTGGAAAAAAAGAGAACAAACTGGGGATGCGTGCCTCGGAAACAGCGGAGCTCATTTTTGAGAACTGTCGCGTACACAAGGATCAGATGATGGGGGCCGAGGGCGAAGGCTTTATCCAATCCATGAAGGTGCTGGACGGCGGACGGATCTCCATTGCAGCCCTGTCTCTTGGTATCGCCAAAGGCTCTTATGAAGCCTCTCTGAAATATGCCCAGGAAAGACAGCAGTTTGGTCAGCCGATCTCCAAATTTCAGGGGATCAGCTTCAAGCTGGCAGACATGGCCACCAAGACAGAAGCGGCTGAATTGCTCGTTCGCAAAGCGGCGGATCTGAAGAACCATCACCAGCCGGTCACCAAGGTTTCGGCCATGGCCAAGTACTACGCTTCCGAAATTGCTGTCCAGGTCGCCACGGATGCCATACAGATCCACGGAGGATACGGGTATACCAAGGATTTTCCTGTAGAGAAATTCTTCCGCGATTCAAAACTCTGCACCATCGGTGAGGGAACCAGCGAGATCCAGAAACTGGTCATCAGCAGAGAGGCATTAAAAGGCAACTAACCCCCGCTTTTCCGGGCGAAGCCTTATTTTGGCCGGAAAAAACAATGCTCAAACTCTGGATAACGGGTCTTTCCCTGCTCGTCAGTTGTGCTGTTTTCGCCCAATCGGAAGAAAAAGTTGATTCCTCGACGGAGAAGACGACAGAAAAAACTCGCTTCAAATCCTATGAAAAGGTGATCACTGCAGAGGCTGTGAGCTCACGGGGCCTGTTCTCGGTCCACCAATTGAGGGATAAGGTCTTTTTCGAACTCCCCTTCGACCTTCTGGAAGATGAGCTGCTCATCGTCAGCCGGATATCCGGCTTTGTCAAAGGCTTGAATTTTGGAGGAGCCGGCATGAAATCCAGGCCTCAACAAGTCATCCGATTCCAGCGATACCACGACCAGGTCCACATCCGTTCGGTCTCCTATCACAGTGTCGCCAGTGAGGAAGATCCCGTTTACCGCTCTGTTCAGAATAACAACTTCGAGCCGGTCATTGCCAGTTTTGACATATCCTGTTTCAACCCGGATAGCTCGGCCCTGGTCATTGATGTGACCAGCTTGTTTACCAAGGATGTACCGATGATCGGAGCGCTTTCAGAAGACCAACGCAAGAACTTCCAGATCAGCAACCTGGACAGCAAAAGAAGTTTTGTCACCTCCGCCTCTGCATTTCCCGAAAATGTCGAGATCAGGCATGTCCTGACCTACGGTGGAAAAAAATTGCCCGCCAATTTGCTGACCGGCACCCTGTCCGTCGAAATGAACCAGTCTATCATCCGGTTGCCGATCGACAAGTGGCCAGCCCGGTATTTTGACAAACGCGTGGCCTATTTCAGTCTTCAACAAGAAGACTATGGGGTCAACGAGCAACGAGCTGCAAAACGGCGTTATATCACCCGATGGCGATTGGAACCTTCAGATCCCGAAGCCTATGCCAGGGGAGAGCTGGTGGATCCGGTCAAACCGATCGTTTATTATGTCGATCCCGCTACTCCGACCAAGTGGGTCCCCTATCTGATCGCCGGGATCAATGATTGGCAAAAGGCATTTGAAGCAGCCGGCTTCCGGAATGCCATCCAGGGAAGAGAGGCGCCCAAGGACGATCCGGACTGGAGCCCGGAAGATATCCGGTATTCCGTCATCCGGTATATCACTACGGATATCCAAAATGCCCAGGGTCCCCATGTCCATGACCCGCGTACTGGCGAGATCCTGGAGAGTGATATCCTGTGGTATCACAACGTGATGAATCTCCTGCGCAACTGGTATTTTATCCAGACCGCTGCCATCAATCCGGAAGCCCAGTCGCCACAATTCTCGGATGACGTGATGGGACAGCTCATCCGCTTTGTCGCTGCACATGAGGTCGGCCACACCCTGGGTCTCCCTCACAACATGGGATCCAGCAGTGCCTACCCGGTAGACTCCCTGCGCAGTCCAACCTTTACCTGCGCCATGGGAACCGCTCCGTCTATCATGGACTATGCCCGCTATAATTATATCGCCCAACCAGAAGATGAGGGGGTTTGCCTCAACCCGCAGATCGGGCCATATGATCTCTGGTCAATTGAATATGGATACCGGCTGATCCCTGGTGTATCCACACCGGATGACGAACGCCCCGTCCTGCACCAATGGATCAAGGATCATGCGGATGATCCCATTTATCGTTTTGGCCGGCAAACCGGTGATCCTCACGACCCTTCAGCACAAACCGAAGACCTGGGAGATGATGCCATGAAAGCATCTGCATATGGTATCCGCAACCTGAAACGGATCAGATCCAATCTGATGGCCTGGGGAAACCGGCCGGGAGAAGACTACTCTGACCTGAAGGAATTATATGATCAGGTGTTTGTGCAAATGGGGCGATATGTCCGTCATGTCGCCACTCAGATCGGAGGAGTCTATGAACATAACCGGCACAACGATCAGCATGGTGCGGTCTTCACACCCGTGTCCTATGCACACCAGGCCAGAGCCATGGCATTCCTGCAGGAAGAAGTCTTTCAGACGCCCTCCTGGATGATCGACACCCTGATCCTGAAACGAACAGAGATCGCCGGCGCACACACGCGCATCCTCAATCTCCAGAAAGGAGCCTTGTCCATCCTGCTTCGTGATCCTCGACTGGAACGGCTGCATGCCAATATCATCATCGCCGATGAACCGACCTACGATCTGGAGACGTTTTTCCAATCGTTGACATCCGGCATATTCAAGGAATGGACAAATGGTGAACACCCGGATATCTATCGGCGAAACCTGCAGCGGGAATATCTGCACCAGCTGGGACAGGTCGTCCAGCGCAACACGCGGAAAACCGATGCTTCGGCACATGCCAGAAACCAGATCATCCGCATACAGAAGCTGGCCAGGAAAGCATCCAAAAGGAGTCGGGGTATTGAAAAGGCACATGCCGGTGATCTACTCGCCAGCTGTAACAGGCTCTTGAAAAAAGGAAGTTGAGCAGCGGAGGTCAGAGGAGGTTCAATACAAACTGCAGGGGTAAGAGCTTGATCAGCCCATCCTGATCCTGTACGATGATCTCATCGAAGTACAGAGATGTCTTGGAGGGCACCTGGCGCAAGCGCTCGACCCATTGGTCGGGATACCGGCCATCCAGTATGATCTGTTCGATATCTCCTTGGACAGCAGGCACCGCACTCACCTTGACCTGATGGATGGGATACACGATATCATCCATCTGGACGGTCATGGGCACTGCGATATGGTCGTAATACTGCCCTGGTTTATAGTACTTTCCGGTGTAGGTCGCCACTATATCACCCCAATACAACTTCCATCTCTGATTTTGATCGACCAGTAGATCCAACCGGTCATAGGGATCCAGATATGGCCGGACCAGTGTGTCACAGTGATGGACCTGGGCCGGTGGCACGATCAGATCTGCATCCGAAATGTAGCGGTTCAGTGAGCGAAACGACGGAATGGCCAATTGGACATATTTGGTCTCGTCACTATAGATCTTGCGAACCTTCATGTTCGAAGTGTCACGGGGATCAAAACGCAGTCGCTGTTTACCTCCCTTGAAGTTCACGATCTGCCAGGTGGACACATCATCCGGAACTTGTTTGACATACGGAATCGAAAACCGGGCGGAGAACTCCTCCCAGGGATTCTCGATCTTTACGGTAAGCGTATTGATGACGACTCCCGAACTTCTGTCGGCATAGTTGGAAAAGGCGAAATAGTCTCCCTCAGACATGTGTTCAAGCAGGTAGACCTGGCTCTCCAGGGAAAACATATGGGCCCGTTGTTCGGCAAATGAGTCGACTGAAACCGCCTTACTCCCCATAGGATCTGGAATGCGAACCGGAAATCGTCCGGTCGTATCTGAAGTAACGACAGGCTGATTTTCGCTTCTGACAATAGCCTGGATATCCAAACCTTTGATCCAGAAGGGTTTCCCGTTCTTCAAGAATTGGATGGGTGATTGCAACAGGGCCGGTAGCTGATCCTTCCGGATCATGACCTCTCCCCTGAAATAGTAGGGTGATGCCCACATCTCCAGGGGTTGGTGGATATCCCCCCAGG
>JAUIEA010000152.1 GCA_030429045.1 Bacteroidia bacterium
CTGAGGCTATTCGCCGTTCGCCATTCGCAGTTCGCCCAACCAAGCACTCGGGGGCGGGGCCATTCGCAATTCGCTTTTCGCTGTTCGCTTGTTACGTTAGTGGCTGGCGCCACTCGGGCAGTAGGCTCCATTTGAGCCGGTAATGGGTAAAAGGTAAAGGGCCCTGCATTTCAACGGATTACCAAATGCCAGGTGTTTCCATCTCCGTCCTGAGGCTATTCGCCGTTCGCCATTCGCAGTTCGCCCAACCAAGCACTCGGGGGCGGGGCCATTCGCAATTCGCTTTTCGCTGTTCGCTTGATACGTTAGTGGCTGGCGCCACTTGGACAGTATTCTCCATATGAGCCGGTAAAAGGTAATGGGTAAAAGGTAAAGGGCCTTGCATTCAAAATGATTACCAAATGCCAGGTACTCCCTTCTCCCCGAGAACTCGGGGGAAAGGAGAAGCCGGCCTACACTAACAAAAGAATCTATTATAAACCGACTCAGGATTTACTGGTTGATTGGTCGGCAAGTCTGCCTGGCGGAACTTCAATCTCAAGCGCTCGGGGTAATTCGCTGTTTAACGATTACTGATAACGGTTTGGGGCCGACCACAGTAAGATTCACAGTATTCATTGGAGAAAAAGAAAAAACCAGCGTAGAGCTCTGCTCAGAAAGCAGGTCCAGAGGCTGGTATTGCAAATATACAATGGTACTCTATAAATTAAAAGAATGATCCAAATTAGCTTTCAGGATTGGTATATTTGATTAACATCACAGCACACAATGCGGCAACCCCCACCCCCCTCGTGTTGTGATTAGCTTTCAGGATTGGTATATTTGATTAACATCACAGCCTGCGGTGAGGATGGTGTTTAGTTTGTTCGGTTGTGATTAGCTTTCAGGATTGGTATATTTGATTAACATCACAGCATTTCAGCCGTTGGTCAGTGGCCGCATCAAGTTGTGATTAGCTTTCAGGATTGGTATATTTGATTAACATCACAGCTGATCAAATTCAAACATTGAAATCGGCACAGTTGTGATTAGCTTTCAGGATTGGTATATTTGATTAACATCACAGCTCGACACGTCCGGTTTTCTTGTTCCGCTTTGTTGTGATTAGCTTTCAGGATTGGTATATTTGATTAACATCACAGCGGATCGACCTGCCAGAGCAGCCGCATAGGCGTTGTGATTAGCTTTCAGGATTGGTATATTTGATTAACATCACAGCGACGGCCGAGTGTACACCGCAGATCCGGCAGGTTGTGATTAGCTTTCAGGATTGGTATATTTGATTAACATCACAGCGGCTTTCTTTGTTGGAAAATCCAATGGGTGGTTGTGATTAGCTTTCAGGATTGGTATATTTGATTAACATCACAGCTTTTTTCGTGAACTGATTTGCTTACTTGAAGTTGTGATTAGCTTTCAGGATTGGTATATTTGATTAACATCACAGCTCACCAATTGTGCTACAGCCGATCACCATAGTTGTGATTAGCTTTCAGGATTGGTATATTTGATTAACATCACAGCTTGGTTTTGGAAATATGCCCTATTTAGACTGTTGTGATTAGCTTTCAGGATTGGTATATTTGATTAACATCACAGCTCACGGTCTGTCCGGGCAGTACAGTCACGCGTTGTGATTAGCTTTCAGGATTGGTATATTTGATTAACATCACAGCATACCCCGGCTTAATGCCTTGGTATGCTGTTATTTATGTTGGATTCTAGGATTGAAAAATGAAGTTTCAGTGACTGGCCTGAAGTCTTGGTTAGAACAATTCCAATTGCTGTGGAGCGGGATCCGAACCACTTAGTACTGCACCCCGGAACAATTCCATGAGGCTATATTGGCGGTCCGTGATCAGGAGGATACAGACAAATCCATCTTTTGGTACCATTTTCTTCACCCTGTTGCGATGGGTCTGAGCGTGTTCCTTGCTGGTGCAGAAACGCATATAGATGGAGTATTGGAACATTAAAAATCCATCCTTGATCATACCCAATCGGAAATCATGCGCATCCTTGCGCTGCTTCTTAGTCTCAGTTGGGAGATCGAACAAGACAACGACCCACATATTGCGGTACTGGTTTAGCCGGTCTGATCTAAACGGCCTCATATACAGGAAACAGCAATTTGCGTGCCGACCCGTCAAAACACTTGACCAGACTGTGTGCTGTTCGTTGCATAGCATTCCACATAGGGCTCGTGACATTATCGATGCGGACATCTTGGGAGGCCAAAGACCAGAAAGCCATCTTCTCCGCCGTCAAAAGGTCTTCTCCAATCCGACTATCATCGGCTAATGCACATACAAGCGCATCTACATAAGGACGATAGGGCTCCATGATATCATCTACCAGGCAGAACGCATTGTACTTATTGTGATGGTGAATTCCCATGGCAAGTAATAAGCCACTGCTGATTAATGCACGCGCCATCATCGCTCTAATCACAGCATATCCGTAATTTAGATAATGATTGGGCGGTTCACCAAACCGCTCACGGATAAAAAGTGGATAAGAATCAAATATCGAAGCCCAGTAAATTGCTGCGGCCTGCCCTTCACAATTGGTGACATCGCCGGAAGTGACTTCTTTAATCAGGTGGTCCATTTTCGCTGTTGCCCGCCCACGCCACTTTAATACATCTGCCTGGTTTCCAATCTTGGCCTGAACCGTTTGTGCCCAGAGGTTTTTTTTCAAAGGAACGCTGGCTGATAGTTGAGCCTGATATCGTTCACTAAGTTCAACATGACCCTCCATGGGATGCATAATCCCCTGGGGCATATGGCGTTCATCACAATTGATAATGATCACTTTCTCCCTCATACAGGCCTGAATCACAGCATGGCTCAGATTGATCTGCTGGTGTTCGATCACCAGTATACCCATATCTTCAACAGGAACAGATCGAGGTTTTTCGTCCTGTCGTTCGATCCAGAGCTGCCGGTTGCGGATGGACAGTTTGGCAGGATTGGCAAACAAAAGGGTCCTCTTGATCATGGTCTATTCAATTCGGGAAACGTGGCCTAGCCGATTCAAATGTACTTTGAATCCGTTCAGATTTTTGAAACTTGTAATCCTGCGATATGCAAAACTTGTATCCCGTTTTAAGGTGGTCTCGAGGTGATGCCGGAATTGAAAATCTGGTCCACCACTTTTTGTTGTGCCAAGGCTCTGAGCACGAAATAGATTGTAACTGATTAATTCGCGATTCTTTGGATCGAGTACGTCAACTTCATCCGGATCAAGATCGAAGATGAAATAATCGTTGATATGCAATGCATACTCCATAGGCCACCCTAGGCCATTGTGCATGACATAAACAGGATAGCCTAGTCTCTTTCGCTCGACGGCTTCAAAAAAGGTAACCATTTCCAGTTTCCGTTCGCTACCAGGACTTTTGTAAATGGCTGCGTGGTGATTATTTTTCGAATAAACATAGTCGATTGGCTTTCGTCCGTTGTGATGCAATGGAATCAAGTCACCATTATCAATCACTTTAACAGATTTGATCTGGATGCCCTTCTCCTTATTCTGCCAGATCGGGTTATTTTCTAGGTCAGTGAATGCTTTTTTTCTATCTCCACTAAATTCGTAAAGGCGTTCCTGAAGAATTTCGTGAATCTTCGGATCCACCACTTTCTCCAATTTGAGATCTGGACCTATAGCCTTGCGAATGGTGAATTGTTCCTTCCAGCATCTGACCTCAGTCAATGGTTTTCCATTGTAGATCAGCGGATTTCTTTTCAGATTGCCAAAAGCCTTTGCTGAATCCATATCATGACGAGAAAGATGAGCCTGCACAAAGCTGCGAATATCCGGATCAACGATCAGTTGCGAATTGGTGAATCGTTTGTTCAAAGGTGCCAGATCTGGGTCATACCATTTCATTTGCCCATAGACGGTTTCCAGATGTAACTGACCCCTTGGGGTCTGAGTACGTTGAATTCCATAATGATCTTTGCCCTTCTTTTTATATCGATTGTTATTCCAGGTAGTAACCTTGTTCTTTCCTTTAAACGAGATCAATATCCGACTTACAGCAGATTTGACATCAGAGCGAAAAGTGGACCAGGGCTCCACAAACGTTGTTTGGCGGTTCCACCGAAGTTCAGGATTATCATGACGGGCATTCAGAGTATTCAACCGCTGAATAATATTTTGACTGGTGGCAGCAACTACAAGGGCATCGATGGCGTGATGACGGTGGTCATCCCTTTTACTCCAGTCCTCGATCTTCATAATTCGTTTCCCACTTTTAGTTTCCCGCCAGGTGACCATATCCAGATCCTCATATTTCTTCTGGTTGAGTTCCTGCATCATATGGGCAAGGCCCCACTCATTACGAAGGGTACTGGTGACCGAACCAGATGTTGATGTCACCATCGTTGAGATCTTTCTAGCAATCTGAAGTGCAGATTTGACGATGTATTGGCTTTCATTCAACTGTCTATTAATGAAGTCTTTCGGGATGTCTTTGGATTGCATTCGGAGTTTTGATTTCTTGATGAAAGGCATGTCCTTGTTTGCTTCAATATCTTGTTGAAAGCGTCGCAAAACAGCTTCGCCTTTTGACGCCATATACTCCCATGCGGTCATATTGCCTTTTTCTCTGTTCAGTACACTTTCACACAAAACCTTATTGGTAAACGAATCATCAAAAAGACGAGATTGGGGAATAATATGATCGACATCATACTCGTCTGTCGTAAAAAGCCTGGCCGGGCTGATCGGCTGTCCGGAATAAACGGATTTCATGCCGGCTTCTTTCCATAGTTTGTACTTGTCGATGTCCTTTCGAGAGATTTGCTTCAACCCGAATTCATCTCGAAGTTTTTTTGCTGCCTCCTCATTCTTTTTGGTATTGTCAGCAATTCGTTTGCTCACATCCTTGCGCTTTTTGGCATTCATCTTCAGTTCTCTGGCCAGCTCGATCCGAATCTCATCGGGGCGGCCAAGAGTTGGATCTTTTATGATGGCATTCAGTAGGTGAATAAGTTGGTTCAATATTTTTTCGACCGTAGGATTTCGTAGGGAGTTTTTCTTGATTATCTCGATCTGATCAACAAGTTCACGAGAATCCCTTTCATCTTTTGTTTCGTGTAAGGAATGGCGATATCCGGCCATTTCTGCTGCTTTGTCATATTCGTTTCCTTCAATCATGAAGGGAATTAACTTTCGCATGGCTTTTACACTGAGGCTGCCATAATCTTTGACCAGACGAACATTGGCAACTTTGTGCGCGACATCTTCCGGGAGGTTGTACTGATCCCGTAGATTTTGAATTAAATGTTCCTGATCGGTTGCACTATAGACCAGATGCCAAAGCATCATAGCTGGCTGTTTGTCAAACAAATTGCCTTCAAGGGTCCAATCCACTGTGATCAAATCATAGGTATCAAAACCGCATCCTTCCAGGGCTGCATCCAGTCCAGAACGGGTAAAGTTCCCTTCAAGGACTTCAAAGTTGAACTGCACCGGATCCAATCTGCCAATATTCAATTCCTTTTTTATTGCGGCAATGGTCAGCTTTCCTTTGCTGTTCAGAATATCAAAAAGACGTTCTTTGGTTTGAAGGTCCAATGACTTTTCCTGACCACTTTCATCATTGATCCTGACATTGTGCAGTTGCTGCCAAATTTTGAATACTTGAAAAACAGGAGAGGATTTCGGCGCAACACGCTTTGAAGGTTCCAAGGTGCATTTGGAAATCAATCCCTTTTGGGACTTTAGCGGACGTTGGTAAAAGATGGTACGATTAGCGATACGATGGTAGAGCTGATCATCCAACTCAGGATATGTTGCCTTTTGAGCCTGCCAGATCTGATCGAATTCGGCCCTATAACTGCTTCTGCTATATGTTCGATTCTTCAATCTGGACCATCGATTGACTAGTAAGAGCTCAAGATGCTTTTGGCCGATAGTCATCCTTCTTTGGATCAATTCTCTATCTCGATCCCGAATCTTTTCAAGATAGTCTGTCCCATCTTCATCATCGTTTACTGCTTTCCGGTTACTTTGATATCCGCGCTTACCATTCAAGGCAAGGAAGACTCTGGCCAATTCGTCTCTAGTCAAGGGCTCTACTGCTGCTTTGGCTCGTAGGCCATAGATATATAAAGGATCATCACTTTGCCAATTGAACCCATCCTGGATCCATCCCATGTCTTTCAGAATACCTAACAATTGTTCTCTCCGAAGTTTAAATCGCTGATTATTCCGACGCATGGACCTTTTTATGGTCCTTTCAGCTGAAGCACTGACTGAATTCCCCTTGGTAAACTCATCTGCATCCTTGGTGTCTATAGGCACAATATGAACCCCTGCATCAATGACTCTTCCCGTATTCTTGTCTTTATCCACCTCTATCATACCCCAGCCAATAGAAGCTACTCCTAGATCTAATCCTAATACTTTTTTCATTGGAATGAATTATCTATCTTTGACCTACCAATTCTGAAGCTAATCACAATAAGGATTATTCCGTTGTGAAAACAATCAAAGCGGCCTTCGGGTCGCTTTTTTGTGTTTAAGATCAATTGGAATTCTGACATTTCCAAACATAAAAATGCATTGATTGTCCTTGATCTAGAAACCTCAAGGCCTAAAATCATTATCCCAATACCTGTTGAATCCTAGCTGGACAACAAATCCCCCCCCTCAAACCCCTACCACTGCACACGCCCGCCCCTCATTGAGGTCGTACACTTTCTGGCCTTCCTGGATATAAAACTGCACCTGAAGGAGGAGAATGTCCTGCCCCAGCCCTTCCGGTGAGTGTTCGGGTACGAGGGCGATGTCGGCAGATAGTTGCTCCCGCTCGAACAGATCCGTTTCTGTGTGCACCGCATCACCTTCCATGGCGGCCGTATCCAGTCGCACCCATGCACTGCTGAAACGGACATGGGTGGCCGCTGTAGGCCAGGTAAGCATATTGGGTGCGGGTTCAATACGGATGATACCAGCCACCAAGTCAACCATGGGTTTAGTGTGCAGGATCTGATCCAGGGGATAGTTTTTGCTGAGGTCAAATCCGATGAGGATCTCTTTCCCCGCCAATTCTGCCAGTCCAGGCCCTACCATCCGCTGCCCCCTCACCGAAGTCTTGTCCTCCTTCATCACCTTGTGCAAAGCACTGATCAGTCGGGATGTCATCCGAGCATCCCCGCAGGACTTGAAATTCGATCCCATCAGACGACGTAACAGTGCCGCCACTTTGGTTACCCTTCCAAATTCGCTAGCATTCTCCATGGTCCGAGCGAATTGCGGGCTGTTTTTCACTTTTTCAGAATCATGGCGATGTGTCCGGCGTACCAGGTATCCTTCTGTACGCGAATGGTAAAAGGTAAGGTCATCCATCGTACCGGTGACCTTGAGGAGACTTTTCAATCTGGGCATGATCAGCTTGTATTTAGAGTGAAAGAAAGGTGGACGAAATGCGTACTTATTCTATAAATCACTTAGATATAACGCATCAATAACCCGGATATAATATAAGGAAGACCCAATTTTGAGGTAAGTGCCAAGTATCTATGAAGTAAGAATGAAGTAGGTATGAAGTATATATCAAGTATATAAAACTGCTTCAAACCTCACTCCAAGTGTTACCCGACATGGCCGTGGTTGCACCCGGTGGGAGCCCTACCTGTGGGCAAAGATGAACACCTAGAAGCTGAAGCCCGAAGGCTGAATGATCTTCGCCATTCGCCGTTCGCTGTTCGCTTGTTACGTTAGTGGCTGGCGCCACTCGGACAGTTGGCTCCATATTAACCGGTAAAAGGTAAAGGGCCTTGCATTTCAACGGATTGCCAAATGCCAGGTGCACCTCCCTCCCCCTATTGGCTTTTGGCCATTCGCCCTTCGCTGTTCGCTTGTTACGTTAGTGGCTGGCGCCACTCGGACAGTAGACTCCATATGAGCCGGTAATGGGTAATGGGTAAAAGGTAAAGGGCCTTGAATTCAAAAGGATTGCCAAATGCCAGGTGCTCCCTTCTCCTTTCCAAGGAGAAAGGCTGGGCCCAGACGAAGGCGCTTTGGCGCCTTGTCTGGATCCGGACATCCCGCTTACGCGGGATCGTCCGGGGATGCCCGCCCGCCGTCGGAGGGAGGTTATCACGAATGCTCACAAATAAAAAGACAGGATTGCTGACGCGATCCTGAAGGTGAGACCGGGGGACGTAGTGACTATGGGACTGAGGGGCCCAGCCAGCCGTCTCGTAAGGAGGACTGAGAAGATATAACTCGCCTCCAAACTCATAACCTCATACCCTCCTCTACCTGATTGACGAAAGGACGGAGTTAACAACCGGCAAGGAAAACGTGATGGACAGGTAGACAAGATTGCTGGCGCGATCCTGAAGGTGGGGGGGATCCAAACTGCATAGGCAGCGCCCTTCGGGCAGGTTACAGATAAAAGATAAGGGGCATGAATTTAAACGGAGGGTCAAATGGCAAGAGCT
>JAUIEA010000253.1 GCA_030429045.1 Bacteroidia bacterium
CCCATCATCAGTGCCTCGGCACTGTATCTCCTGATCCGCTATAATGTCATCGGCTATTTCCTCTCATCCGGGAAGGAGATCACAGACCTGATGAACAATCCATTCGTGGAGATGCGGATAGATGAAAAACTGGCTACCATCGTCTACACCTTGGGCCTCTACCTCAAACTCCTGGTTTACCCGCATCCGCTCACGCATGACTATTACCCCTATGCCATTCCCATCATGAATTGGGGCAAATGGCAAGTGTGGGTCAGCCTGGCCGCATATGCCGGCATGATCTGGCTGTTCTTCAAAGGCTACAAGCAGAAAACGGTGCCTGCTTTTGCTGTCTTCTTTTTTATCGCCACGATATCGATCGTGTCCAATCTGGTGTTTCCCGTCGGTACGTTCATGAATGAACGTTTCATCTTTATTTCCTCTCTCGCCTTTGTCATCGTCCTTTCCTGGATCCTGGTCGAAAAACTGCCTCTCTGGCTTCCGGGCAAGCTTGGACTCCCCCTCGGCTTGATCCTGGCTGCTGTGATCGTGGCCGGCTACGGCACAAAGACCATGGCCCGGATTCCGGTGTGGGAGAACGCCCTGACCCTCAACAGTGCCGCCATCAAGGTCTCTTCCAACAGCGCCCGTGCCAATACCTTTATGGCCACAGCTCTGTACCAGGAATATCGCAAGAGTGAAGATCCGGAGGAGCAAAAGAAGATCCTGGGGGATATGGGCATCTATATCCGTCGTGCAGTAGACATCTACCCCTCCTATTTCAGTGGATTGACCATGTATGTGGGCATCCTTTCCGAAGAGTTCCGATACGATAATGATATCGATAAACTGCTCGCCGGATTTAGAAGAGTCTATGAAAACCGGGACTACCTGCAATTCGTGGATCAATACATGGATTTCCTGGACAAGCAACCGCAATACACCCCCAAGGTGCTGGAGTTCTACTACCAGGTCGGATACCAGATCTTCTGGCAGCAACGTCGCAACAAACAGTATGCCCTGAAGTACCTCCAAAGAGGATTAAACCTCCAACCGGGTAACCCGACCTTGCAGGCTGCCATGGATGAGGTTCGAAGAAGTTGAGCCCGGCATCCGCCTTGATCGTCCCGTGACCCTCGCACCTGCGGGGTTTGCCAGGAAGGGACAATAACCGATTTCCCTCATTTTTTGAGTGGAATCTCTGAAGAATTGGCTGTATTTTTGATACATATATATTTTTTTACTCATAAATCCACTCCATGCGCAAAACATCGACCCTTTTCCTCAGTCTTCTCCTTCTCCTCTCGGCGTCCTCGTTGATGGCCCAATGCGAATGGTTTACATCCGGCTCGACCGATGAAATCGGCAATCATTCAGAAGGCGCGGCTGTGACCACAGATGAACAGGGAAACGTATATGTCGCTGGTAATTACATCAACGTCTTTTCGGTCCAGGGGCAGTATATTGCCAACCTGTATGCCGGCGATCCGGGAGTGGTGCTCTGCAAATTCAACAGTGCAGGTGTACTTCAGTGGATCAAAAAACTGGACAGTCCGAATTTCAGAGCGTCAGACATCGTCTATCGAGGAGGCAATATTTATCTGACGGGAAACTACATCGGCTTT
>JAUIEA010000153.1 GCA_030429045.1 Bacteroidia bacterium
CCCCGAGAGACTGCTCGCCACCGGATGAGCTGAGAATACTGACCTGTTTGACCCGGACCGGATTGGCCGGGCGACCTCCCGGATCCGGGAGTAGTTCGACAAATGCCTTGACCCGATGATCGAGGGTATCCGCAATATCGATTCGGGCAGGAGAGACCTGGTTCAAAAAGAAAAAGGCATACCCCTGTTCGCGTAAATAACGGGTGATCCGGTTGGCTTCCTGGTAGTACAGGTCGGCATCCAGCACTTTTCCCGGCTTGATCAGTGTGCGTCTCTGTAAAGCGGGAAGAAGCGGTTTGAGATCTGGATCCTCAGTTGTGATCGTAAACGATTCGATCAACATGGGCTGGCCGGAACGCAGGTCATACGTGACCTCTACAGTGGGTTCGACCTTGCTTCTTCGGATCGCATAGGAACCCTCCGCCTGGAAGAAACCGCGATTGCGCAGGAACCCGAGCATATTATCCAGGTTGGTCTGGATCTCCTCTTCATCCTCATAAACCGGCTCTTCGGAGAGGTTTCCCTGGACAAAGCGATCCCATCTGGTGGTATCATTGGGCGAGGAGGTCTTATAGTAGAACCACAGGTAGGTATGAAACATACCCAGCACCTTGGTATTGGGTTTCCTGCTGATGAGATTTTCGGCCTGTACCTTCAGTTCCTTTCGGTTGGCGATGTCGGGTGGGGTAGTGAGTTTGACATGATTGCGGGCCACCAGTTTACTATCAACAGGGAGGTAGGAGTAGGTCTGGCAGCTGGCTGCCAGAAAACAACAACCAATACATCCAAGGAGGGAAAGCCACCCGGTTCGGGGCAGGGATGTATATCTTCGTATGAAACCGGGGAATATCATGTTGTCCAAGATCCAGTTAAAATCCATCCGCACGCTGCAAACGAAGAAGCATAGACAAAAGTATCAGAAATTCACGGTTGAAGGGGAAAAGATCGTCAGAGAAGCACTACTGGAATGCCCCGATCGGATCGAATCCATCGTTGTCACCACAGGACAATTCGAGAAAAGTCAATTTCCGGTTCCATCTGCCACCACCTGGATGGAAACGGATAGTCGTTCTATGGCGTCGATGTCCACCCTGCAAACACCCCCCGGAATTCTCGCCGTGGTCCACATGCCCCCGGCCGTTGCAAGCGATCCGCTGGACGACTCCTGGATCCTGTTTCTCGATGGGGTACGCGACCCTGGCAATCTTGGCACGATCCTCCGGACAGCAGACTGGTTTGGGTATACTGCTGTCCTGCTGGGGCCCGGATGTGTGGACTGGTCTAATCCGAAGGTGATCCAGGCCTCGATGGGATCCATATTCCGGATCCGATGCCTGGAGATGAGTCTGGAACAAGTGCGGAAGCATTGCCCCGACCACCCCTTATTTGCAGCGGATATGCACGGTGAGGATGCCACCCGAATGGCCTGGCCCCAAAAGGGAATCCTGATGATGGGCAATGAATCCCATGGATTGTCACCTGCAGATGCGACCCATCCCATCCATCATGTTCGGATCAAAAAAGATCCCGGCAGTCGGGCGGAATCGTTGAATGTCGCCATGGCTGCCGGGATCCTGATGCAAATGATCTCCGAAAGAAGATCCATGCCGTGATTATAACAGTTTCTTGACCTCTTCCTCCAGGACACCTCGCGTTTCGATCTTGGCGATCTTGCCCTCCCTGTCGATGAGAAAGGTCTTGGGAATGGAGCTCACTCCATACAGACTGGCAGGATAGCAGTCCCACTTCTTCAGATCACTGACATGAGTTTCCCAGGTCAGGCCATCAGCTTCAATGGCCTGGATCCACTTTTCCCTGGACATCTTCATTCGCTCGTCGATCTGCTTCTGATCACCATTGAAACGGGCAATGGTTCGTTCATCCAGTCCGTCCAGAGAAACACTAAAGACAGTGAATCCCTGGGACTTGTACTTATTGTATACAGCTACGACATTCGGATTTTCCTTCCGGCATGGTCCGCACCAGCTGGCCCAGAAATCGAGTAGTACTACCTTCCCACGCAGATCTGATAACTTGTAGATCTTTCCTGTCGGACTGGGGAGCTCGATATCGGGAGCTTCCTGCCCAACCTGGATCTTCTCCTGAGAGACCTTCCTGGCATAGGTCTTTTCAATTTTCGCCAGATAAGTCGCATAATAGGTTGTATAGTCAGAGTCTGCATACTGCTGACGCAGACGCTCAAAGATGCTACGATGCAGATCCAGATAGGTTGGATCATTTCTGAAGATCATCTGTGCCATGTGCATGGCCACAAGCGGGTTCGTAACCGCCGTCACGGCTTTCTGGGTATCCTCCGCCGACCCGCCGGCAAGGACCAGGTCACGTACAGTGTGGATATACTCCTCCGCCAGAGGGGAACCGGAAACCTCCATATCGAAGTTTTTGAAATTGGCCAGCGGCCCGGTGATGGTCACCCCGGCCTCAGTCCCTTCCAATGCAAAGAAGACCGCTTCTGCCCCGATCCGCAAGCGATAGATCCCTTGTGTAAATGGGGTTTCCGATGTAAAGGCATACTTCCCATCCGAACCGATTTCCTGCTTCTCCAGCTCCTGATTGGTACCATCGGGCAGTACATGGTCCAGGAATATGGTCATGTTCTCTGCACCGTCGATCTTTCCACTGATCGAAGGCTTTCCAGAGGTACAGGCGGTCAATCCGGCCAGCAGACCTACTACAGCCAGCAAAATGATATTCAGTCGTTTCATAAAGTCAAAGATTTGCATTTGCACGCGTTGTTCAACACTAGTTATCAGGTCAATTCAAGCCGATCCTGTTGGATCTTCCCATGATCACAAGGATATAAACGGCCTGCATTAAATTCTGGTTTACGTCACTACCCTGATTTTCGTTGCACAGTCGGTCTAGATATCCGGTTTCATCAATGAGGCCCCGGAACAGTGGCATCCTTCGTCTTCTGAAAGTAGACCGTTCCTGGATCCCGATCTGGACAGGCACCCGAATTTAGGCGAAACAAAATTACATTGTCAAGCCAAATACCACTGCATCTGGTTTATCCCTGGATCCTTAAAATAACATATTGATGCCCAGGAAGAATACCAGAAAAATCCAGAGAATATCCAGGAAATGCCAATATCTGGTCAAAAGCACCAGAGAGGAGCGTTTTGCATCGTCAGAAAAATAGAGAAGCACTGAAACAGGTTCCTTCAATTTCCGATAAGCCTGGATGACAAACCAGATCAGGAAGGGCAGGCCTCCGAGCACATGGATGAAATGCAGGATGGATAATGCGTAGACATAGGCACTGCTGACATTGGATTGCATGAAGATCTCATCCTGGAAAAGCTGGTACCAGGCCAGGATCTGCATGAACAGAAAGAGGATGGACAACAGGAGTGTGGCCAGCAGATATTGTTGATAGGCCGTCGTTCGATCCAGCAGGTAGGCACTTTCAGCCCGAATAAGGGTCCCGCTACTGGCTAGCAGGATCAGGGTATTGACACCGAACAACCAGGGCAAACGGATCGGTGGCAAGGCATGCTGTACCCGCGAATAGACATAGGCCACCGAAAGTGCCAGAAACAACATGCTCAGCCCCATGAGCAACAGGGATAACATGACATGGTGTGGATGAAACCGAAATGATCTGTCTCGCATAAGGGTGGTCCAACAAACCTGACCAATGGCCGGCAGGTTGAGAACAAGTTATTGACTCTCCTGGTTTAATACTGTAAAAGGCCGAAGCTGACAAATGAGGGCAAGTGCCGGAAACTTGTCAATTTCTGTGACTATAGTGCCCGGGCCGGGTTCGAAATCGGTGGAAATGCATTGTACTTTTAGGGTTGAATCGGTCAAGACCAACAGACGTGTAACTATGAGAGGTATTACTGGAATAACGATGATGTGGATGATCCTGGGGATTCAAACCCTGATGGCACAGAATAGATTGCCTGAATTCGATTGTCCGGTACACTGGCATGGCCAGATTCTCGAAGATGCATTTCGGGGAGGACTGAATGCCCCACAATTTCAGGAAGCCGACCTCAATCACGACGGTATCCTGGACCTGATCATCTTTGACCGGGCCGGCGATATTGTTTTGCCCTATTTACGGGTTCCGGATGGCAATTCCTTCCGGTTTGAATTCGCCAGGGCCTATGCCGATTATATTCCCCATTATACCAGTTGGGGGCTGTATCGCGACTATGATCAGGATGGGGTCACCGATCTCTTTACCTGGAGTTCGAATCCAGCCATAAACGGATTGCGATCCTTTCATGGTCGGTACCAGAATGACACGTTGACCTTTGATCTCAATCCCGTCTTGGGCTCCTCTTCAGATGTGATCCTCTTTCCCCTCCAGAATGGCACAAAGACCCAGATCTATATCGCTTTTGATGACATCCCGGCCATTGATGACATCGACAATGACGGCGATATGGATATCCTGACCTTTTCGCCCGGCGGTGGATATGTGGAATATTATAAAAATCTCTCTGTCCAGAAGGGGTGGGGCGCAGACAGTCTGAATTTCAATCTGGTGGAAAGTTGCTGGGGCAAGTTCTACGAAAGCGGATTGGGTGAATGGGTCGATCTCAGTACCAATCCATCTGAATGCAATACCGGCCTTGTCGAGGACGATGAACCGGAAGCGACCTTGAGACACGCTGGCAGTACGTTATTGACCATGGACATGGATGGTGATGGCGACAAGGAATTGCTCCTGGGAGATATCTCCTTTTCCAATGTCAATCGACTGGTCAACGGGGGAAATATCAACCAGGCCTGGATGAGTGTTCAGGATACCTTTTTTCCCAAAACGGACATTCCTGCCTATATGCCCATCTTCCCAGCCTGTTATCAAGCTGATGTCGATCACGATGGCGTTCGTGACCTGTTGATCGCCCCCAACTCTGATTCAGGCTCCCAGGATACTGCCAATGTCTGGTATTACAAGAACTTTGGCACGGAAAGCATACCCGATTTCCAACTTCAGGAGAAAGAAGCATTTGTCCGCCATATGCTGGACCTGGGCACCGGTGCCCGACCTTGTTTTGTGGATATTGATGGCGACGGATTGAAAGACATGCTCGTAGGGAACACCGGCTTTTTCACCCCGGGCATCAACCTCCTGCCCGCCTTGATCTACTTCAGGAATATCGGCACTCCTACTGCTCCAGCCTTCAAGGTCGTGGACCTGGATTACCTTGGGATGAGCGCTTTCGGACAAAATTTTGTCTTTGGGCTGGCACCGGCCAGCGGAGATCTGGATGGCGACGGGGATGTGGATCTGGTGATCGGTGAATTCAACGGGACCCTGTTCTTCATCGAGAACCTCGCCGGACCCGGAAATCCTGTCAACTTTTCCGCCCCCCTGGCGAATTACCAGGGCATCGGCGTCGGCTCATTTAGCACGCCCCAGATCATAGATGTCAACCAGGATGGTCTCATGGATCTGGTCGTAGGAGAGAAGATCGGTAATATGAACTATTTTCAAAACCAGGGTGTCCCCGGCACTCCGGTCTTTGTCAGTGATCCTGCTCTGGCTCCCAATTCTGCCATATACGGGAAGATCGATATGCGGAAAAAAGGATTCCTCTCCGGCTATTCCTCCCCCTGGATGTACCCGACCAAGGAGGGCATGGCCATGGTGATCGGATCCAACAGCGGAGAGATCCGCCAGTATGGAGTGGACACCAACAATCCGAATGCGACCTTCCCGGTCCTGGATTCACTTTACACCGGTTATCGGGATGGGTTTCATACCCAACCTGTATTGGAAGATCTCGACCAGGATGGACTACTGGAGATCATCATCGGAAACCAACGAGGTGGGTTGACAGCCTATCATACGCCATTGGAGTCCATCACCACCTCCATCCACCTGCCAGTCGACGATCCGATTCATTTCTGGGCCGCCTATGCCCCTTCTATTGCCGAACTGTTGATCACTGCTGAACAAAATGCTGTCGGGAGGCGGACCTATATAGTTACCGATATACTGGGTCGTAAACTGGCCACAGGGCCCTTGAATGGCACCGTTCGGGTGGATGCTTCATCCTGGATGTCCACTGTCGTTTTTGTGACGGTCTGGTCCGGAACGGATCGAAAAACCTTGAAGGTGATGACCTATTGATCTGTATACGTTCGTGCGCCAAAGATCAGTGACCCGATGCGTACCAGGGTAGCGCCTTCCTCCAAGGCAATCTGATAGTCGGAAGACATCCCCATGGAGATCTCTGTAAAACTGTCCTGCTCCCTGAAAATACCACTGCGTAATTCATCATAGATGGATTTCAAATGGCGGAATTCGGCCCGTACGATGGATTCGTCGTCCGTAAATGTGGCCATGCCCATGACGCCACAGGGAATGACATTGGAGAATTCAATCTTGAAATCCAGCTCATTCAGCCAACTTTTCTCATCCGGCGGGATCCCGAATTTGCTTTCTTCCCGGGCGATGTGAAATTGAAAGAGGATCCGAATTTTTCGATCTGCTTTTTTTGCCTGCTTTTGGATCTCCTTCAATAGTTTCCTTGAGTCGACCGTATGGATGAGGTGGACAAAGGAGGCAATATATTTGACTTTATTGGTCTGCAGGTGACCGATCAAATGCCAATGAATATCCTCTGGAAGCTCAGGGGCCTTTTCAACCAGCTCCTGCACTTTATTTTCACCGAAATGACGAATTCCCTGATTGTACACGGACATTATGTCCGGTACAGGATGCGTCTTGGACACGGCGATCAACCGGGCTCCGGCGGTTTCGATGGAAGACTGGAGTTGAAAGAGGTCAGCCATGCGGGACAGAATTTTGATCAAAGGTAACCTGACAAACCGGTCCAATAAAAAATGGGGCCTGCCGAAAATCGACAGGCCCCAGAAAAGACTCGTTCAGACAGCGATACTAGTTGAAGATATAACGCAATCCAAGACGCATCTGCCAGCGTGATGAATAGTCGCTGATATTCAATGCATCCTTGCCTGTGGTATCTCCATTACGGTAGGTGAATTCCGGAGTTGTGCCATCTGCATCATACCCCTCGAAATTATACAACAGGAAGGCAACACCTTCTCCATTTGGATCAGGCACGTTGTAGCGAACACCCCACGCCGGATTCAACAAGTTAGCCAGATTGAAGACGTCCCAGGAAAGCTGAAGCTTGTGGGTCTTGCCACCAGCCTTGATGCCAAAGTCCTGACGGACAGAAAAGTCCAGGAAACTGGTCCACGGCATGAAGTTGGAATTCTTTTCCGCATATCCGCCGCGATTCTCACTGAGGTACTTGTCATCCTCGATGAATGCATTCAGGTTTTCCCACTGTTCAGCCGCCGTCACCGTGACGCCATTGGCTGTATAATCCACCAAATTGATCTCGGATGCATCTGCTGGAACCCAGACCAGGCTCCGATAACGACTGGCACTTCCGGATTCATAGTTCAGGTTGCGCGCATCAGAATCACCGATGATGTAAGAATAGGGGCTACCTGTCCTCCCATCATAGAACAAGGTGAAATTGGTCGCCACGGTCTGATCACGGGTCCAGTTGATCTTGTAGTTCAAGGATGAGATCAAACGATGACCAAGCGCAAAATCGGACCGGCCCAGGACCGGATTGTTCCGACCATCGGTGTTGATCTGACCTCTCCATTGTGAAGAGTTCTGAGAAGATGTTCCTTCAGAAAGCGCCTGCGCATCACCATAGGTGTAGGCCAGGGTGGCGTTCAGTCCAAAGTCGAATTTCTTCGCCAGCGAAGCGGTCACATTGTAGGTGTATCCTTCATTGGTGTTCGAACCGACATAGATCGCACTGTAGGCAGGGTCGATATCCGTGCGGGTATAGATCGGGCGGGTATCCGGTCCACCTGTCCAGTTGAAATCAACTGTCGGATCAGAATTGACATTGGTATACAGCACATTGTTGAGGGTCTTGGTATAGATCCCTTCCAATGTGGCAGCAATACCCCCCGGCAATTCTGTGTCGATCGCAAGGTTTCCCCGGAATACTTGCGGGTATTTGAAATCCTTGGTGAAGATGTTCACATCACCGGAAGGTGTGGTGAAATTGGCATTCTTGTACTGCATGTCAATATCCGGGCGGAACAGGACAGTTTCACCTGCCGTGTTTTCATTGACACTACCCAGGGTCAACCCATTATTGTTGTACATGGCACCCGGCCATACAAATGGAATACGGCTGGTAAATACGCCAAGACCACCACGGAGTGTGGTCTTCTTGTCGCCCATCAGGTCATAATTGAATCCGAGACGAGGCGAGAACATCAGTTGCCCCTGCGGCGCATTGCCGCCCTCGATCTCATTTGCGATATCATATTTCGCCTGCAACAGAGG
>JAUIEA010000009.1 GCA_030429045.1 Bacteroidia bacterium
ACCGGCACCAGCAACAATGATTTTAGTGGCATTCCAGGAACTTGGAACGCAGGAACCAGGAATGAGGAACGAGGAATATAAAATAAGAAAGGCGGAAATCGGAAGGCGGAAGGCGGAAGGCGGAAGGTGGAAGGCGGAAGGCGGAAGGTGGAAGGCGGAAGGCGGAAGGCGGAAGGCGGAACATAGGAATGAAAAAGGTATTGGGCATTGGGTTTTGGGCGCTGGGTTTTGACTTTCCTCCGCGTTCAAATGAAGTGTTATTTCGTTAAGGCGTTATTTCGTTATTTCGAAAAATGAGGAATGCCTGGACGGAAGTTGAAAACTCGAGTCGGGAATACATTGCGAAGGTGATACGTCGATAGGACCGAGGGATAAGGAACGAGGGCCGATAGGACGAGCAAAGGTTCGTAGCGGCTGCTTGAGCTGCCGTGCCACGGGATATATTGTTATTGGTTATTTACAGAAAAGCCACTGGAAATGTCGAATACGCATCCTCGCCCTGCCACTTCAATCTCATTTTTCTGTGCTTTTTCACCTGATTGGCGAACGCCGAAAACCGGTTCATTGAAACCAATGAATTCAATTGACAATGCCTCTCAATCAATCTTCCTCAATTCTGCCTCAGGCAGATGTTGATGCCTGTAGTGAAGAAGGAGCCAGAAAAACAGGCCGAAAATCAATATTGCGCCGGCAGTCATGCCGATCTCTGTTGGCGTCCGGATGGGGATCAGAACCAGTGTAGTCCCCAATTCTACAGTGATGAGGACCAGGAGAAAGTTGATCACTGCATGGCGATTGACCTTCATGACCATAAAGGCACCCAGTGGTGCCCCCAGGATGACCACCTCTACGGCCACCAGCCAGTAGTCCCACATGGGGCCAATATCGTCCAGCACGAGGCCGTGTAAAAAGAAACCCACCCATGCATTAATGGCCATGATGATCACACTGGTGGGCACACTGATCTTTTCATCCATCCCGAATGCCAGGGTCAGTACGATGAAAGTGAGTGTGTCAATGCCGGAGCCGACCTGTGCGGCAAAGATGCCTCCGAAGATGCCCACAAAGAAAAATGCCCATTTGCGCCAGGCATTCCATTCCGGCATTTTGGTCAACGGCCGCCACTTGATAATATAAGTGGAGATATACAGAACCACGCCGAAGACCGTGATTACAAACGTGAAGAGGATCTTCGGATAGGATCCGGGAATGATAAGCCAAAAGCTGCCCAGAACCTGGCCGATGACACCCCCCAGGGAGGTGTACAGGATCACCTTCGGCAACAAGGGGATCCTTCGGGTAAGAATGAACAGCGAGGCCATGCCCATCCCTAAGGCCTGGATCATCAGGGAAAAAACACAGGCATTCTGGGAGGTCAGGTGCAACACCTTGGTAAACACAGGAAAAGCAACGGCTCCTCCACCTGCGGCTGTAGAACCCGCCACAAATGATCCGAGGACCATGGTGAGTGTCGCTGCCCAATACTCCAGGAACAGACCCCATTGAGCGGTCACAGTCATGTAGGCCACCCAAATGATATACAGCAAAATCAGGGCCGCCGGGTACACCCAACGCAGATCCTTTGGCTCACCTGATACGGGTGACGCTACGAACTTGGTTTGCTGTTCTTCACGATCGAGGGTCAGCGACATCGATGGGCACAGATTTGTCTGTATACCATCCTGAACCTGCAAATTGCACGCCAAGCAAGGACAGACCTGCTGGCTGCCGGACCTTTACCACCCTCTTGATTCAAGGACATATTACCCGATCAACCGCCCGTCTAAAATTGGTATTGCAAGAATCCTCCGACTTTTACGTGATGGGGGATGGGATTTTTGTCGGAGAGGCTGTGCAAGTATTTCCCCTGTAGACCAAGGGACCAGGAGGAACCGAGCCGGTATTTCAAACCCGCTCCCAGGATGATCTGGGCTGGTAGTTTGAGCTCCCCGGACGGACTGCTCTCCGAAGTCCAGGTGACCCCCGTATCCGGATCCTGGAAATCGTACAACACCTCATAGGGTCGGGTGAGGATGGCCCTCAACCCTCCTTCAAAAAACGGACTCAAACGGCTGTCCCCCGGGAGCGTATACCGCCCTTCCAGGTCCAGGGCAAGAAAGGGTCGAATGACTTCGGCAACTACAAAGTCGAAATTCTCACCCGGCGGATCAACAGCCGGCACACCCAATGATGCATCAAATTGGTGGACCTCAAAACTCATCTGATTGTAGGAGGCCCCCATTCCAAGTTGCCAATGTTCGCCATAGCGCACTGCGCCATTCAGCCCAATACTATACCCGTTGCCTTGACGTATCCCTTTCCCGAAGGGAATGAGTCCGTCACTTCCTCCCGAAATAACAAGGCCATCGGGGCGCATATGATAAAAGGTCTTGCGCAGCAGATTTACGTTTGGCCTGTGCTGCGACTCCATTTCTTCCACGGCCAACTTGAAGGTTTCACCAGTTGACTTCCGGACAGGTTCGATCAATTCTGCAGGAATCATGCTGAGGGTCCGCCATTCCAGCTCATTTAACGGAACAAATGGCGAATGCGGCAAACTGGATATCGTCTCACCTCGATCTGACCTACTTGTTTCCCCGGTTCGATCCGAGACCCTGGCAGTAAGACCAGGTTCAGACATAGGGCCCGATTCTGACCATGCCATCGGAGAAGACTGAATAAACAGGGTATCCCGGGTTACGATAGTATGATAGACATGAACCGTATCATGGGTGATCCGTTCTCTGACCTCTAAAACGGTATCCACAATGGCCAAAGGAATGGCTTGATTTGACTGAAGGACATCCAGTTGGCGATTCAGATCGAGCAGTAACCAGAGCAACCCGCCTATGCCCAGCCAGGGCAACAGGAGCAACCAGCCCGGCCAGCGGCGATTGTTTCGCCCCCGCAGCGAACCCTGGAGTTTCTCCCAGTCGCCCTCCTGGAATTCCGGTTCCTGCCGGTTATTCCATTGATCACGAAATTGTTGTTCAAATGGGTCCATACTTATCCCAGTTTGGCTTTAGAGGGCATTTGGTCCAGGATCAATTCACGCAGTCGTTGCTTGGCCCGGGTCAGGTTGGAGCGCGAGGCACTGGTCGTAATCCCCAGCATTTCTCCGATCTCTTCATGCGAATAGTCTTCCATGACATACAGGTTGAAGACCATGCAGTAACCCGGTGACAGCTGCTGAAGGATGGGAAGCAGATCCGATTGTTCATCCAGAGGAGGCATCTCCACGGCCTGGTCACCCAGGCCTTCTTCCAGCAGTTCCAGCATGTCCATTTCCTTTCGTGTCGATCGAAAATGGTCAATCGCTGTATTGACGACGATTCGTCTGAACCAGGATAAAAAGGGAAAGGCCGGGTTGTAGCGATCCATGTGTCTGAACACTTTCAGAAAGCCATCATTCAACACTTCAACGGCCTCCTCCCTCGTTCGGGTATAGCGCAAGGTGATATTCATTCCGTAGCCGTAGAACCGGGCATACACCTCCTTCTGGGATGCGGCATCGCCTTTTCGGCACCCATCCAGCAGACGTCCGGGTATGGCACGGGAATCACTCACCGATCTTGTCGATTAAGTCCGAGTACTCTGGCATTTCAGATCCAACAGAAGACGCTACAGCCTGCAGAGCATCTGACCATTTTCCAGGAAAATGAGGGCGTATTCGCGAAGTCCTTTGCGGCCTTCCACTTCAAAAACGTTCTCACCTCCATCCAGAGCCGTCAGCTGATCGGCTTCCCTGGGGTCTCCGCAATCCGGACAGGCCTTCCGGAATGCCTCTACCACCACGTTTGGAAGCTGGGACGGATCGATGGAATCTTCACGATACCGGATCTTCCCGTCTGTGCTGAAGAGCAGGGTCATCTCTTCTTCGTTCTCTTCCTCGCCCTTCTCGATCTCAACTTCCAGCAGCATCTCTCCATTACACCAGGTCTCTTTTTCAGTCTCATCGACCGTAAAGCCCGGATACTTGTCGGCGACGGTGCTTCGGATCTGGTCCATCACGGCGGTTTGTCCGATGGAGACCACCGGCAACAGAACCAGGAGAATGACACCCGTCAGGATATGCTTGTTCATAAACGTATGATTTACCGGTATACCCAACCGGTACTGGAATATACGGCATTTGGGCACCTGAACGCTGCGTCAGGTGAAAAAAGAGAAGCACAACCCGGTGTGGGTCGGGATCAATCGGTCGGGAAGAGGATGGGCAGGCTTACAAGTTCCACCCGACTCCGAGCTCCAGTCGAAGTCCGCCGGGAGTGAGTTCAAAGTCCAGATCCGGGGCAATCAAGGTGGCATAGCGTACTTGCCCGATGATGCTGATTCGATCATATACGGGTTGTCCCCAGCCCAGGCACAGGCTGGCGAAGGGAGCCTCTCCATCCAGGGAATATCCGGCATTGAGTTGGGCAAAGGCCGGCAGTTCCGTCAATGGAAAGTACCGGGCCATCAGGCTGAATGACTGGCCAATGGACCAGGCCTTGTCACATTCATCCCCATGGGGATTATAGTAAATGACTCCTGTCGTCTGATCTTCCAGTTCATCGTTACACAACAGGGAACCGGATGTGCTGATGCCCAGATCGAGAAACCTGAACAGCGCATAACTTACCGTGACCTCACCCAGGCCCACCTTGCCGATATAGTCGGTAGTCCCATTGTGCCAGCCACTTCCTACAGTGGCCGTTGCAGAAAGCCGGTTGAAAAAAGGTGAACTGCCATACCGACCCGGATAATCCGGGTTCTTGGGCCGCTGCAAGATATTCTGGGCGTGCATGGAGGAGAAGCAAAACAGGCTGATACAGCAGAGCAGGAGGATTCGTAGATGGGCCATAGGTGTCATTTGCCAATCAAAGAAAGGAAAGGTTCCGGACAAATCTGGTGTCGTCTTCACCGGGTTGAGGCAGATCATCTTCCGGAAGGGGAATTTTTCCCATTTTGAGGAGATAAACCGATGCTTTATGACTACTTACTCGCCCAGCCATATCCGATTAGCCCTGATCAATCTTGTGGGACTGACCGGAGTCCTCATTCTCAACACACTGGCCAACACCCTTCCCATCAACGGGGTCACCACAGGGCAGCTGTCGGATGAATTTCCCAATCTGTTTGTCCCTGCCGGGATGACCTTTGCCATCTGGGGTGTGATCTACCTGTTCCTGATCGGCTTTTCCATTTATTCTCTGGCGGTGGTTTTACAAAAAGGGAGTAGCGCCCGGGGGCGAGCTGATTTTCTGGGTCTGATCGGTCCGTGGTTCTTTATCAGCTGCCTGGCCAATGCCACCTGGATCCTGGCCTGGCATCATCGGATGGTGGGGCTGGCCCTGATCCTGATGCTGGTCCTGCTGACCAGTTTGATCGCCATCTACACCCGTCTGTACATCGGTCGGGTGGTTCGACCGGCAGAAAAGATCTGGGTTCACCTGACCTTCAGTATCTATCTCGGATGGATCACTGTCGCCACTGTGGCGAATGTGACCGCCTGGCTGGTGGATATGGGTTGGACCGGGGCCCCTTTATCTGAAGCAAGCTGGTCTTCGATCATGATTGCGATTTCAGCGGCACTGGGGATGCGGCTCGTTCGCACCAGGCGTGATTTCGGGTATGGGCTGGTGATCATCTGGGCCTTGTTTGGTATCCTGGTCAAGCGCAACAGTCTGGATATGGAAACCTGGACACTTGTTCCGATTACTGCAGCATTGGGGATTGCGGCTTTGCTCATGTCTATGGTGACCACATTCCTCAAACGCCCGGCATGAAGTGGAGGAGTGGAGGAGTTGAGGAGAAGGTTTAGGAGGTTATGAGGTCTTGAGGTTTTGAGGTGTCAGGTATTTGGTGTTTGCTTGAATACAGTGGTGGGTCTAAGATTTGTGATTGCGTTATTGCGTTATTTCGAAAGCATCGATTAGATACATTTTAAGAAAGGGAAGATGCTGCTATGAAGTCTAACATAAAATGGACGATCGGTGAACCATTGATTCAATGGCTACTGGAAGGGGATATCGCCATTCAATATCAGAGATGGCGAGACCTGATCGGAGAAGTCCGTCCTGACCTGCAGGCACGTATCCTCGAAGAGGGATGGGGCGCCCGGTTTCTGGCCGCGCGGCATGCGGAGGGCTATTGGGGGCGCGGCTATTATCAACCCAAGTGGACCAATTCCCATTATACCCTCCTGGATATTCGCAATCTGTGTCCGCCTGCTGATCACCCCCAGGTAAGGGAGTCCATTCAGATCATACTGGACGGCCGAAAATCCAGTGATGGCGGCATCAATCCGGCCAAGACGACAGAAGACAGTGATGTCTGCATCAATGGCATGATGCTGCATATCGCCTGCTATTTCCATATGGATGCAGGAGACCTGACCTCCATCGTCGATTTCCTGCTCCATGAGCATATGGCGGATGGGGGATTCAATTGCCGGTCTACCCGATCGGGGGCCCGGCACAGTTCCCTGCACACGACGCTATCTGTCATGGAGGGCATCCATGAATATCAGCGGCAGGGGTACACCTACAGGTTAGCCGAACTGATGACTGCCTATTACGCTTCTCTGGAATTCATCCTGATCCATCAGTTGTATATCTCTGATCGAACGGGAGAGATCATCCACCCTGCCTTCCTGCGCATCCCCTACCCTTCCCGCTGGAAGTATGATATCCTGCGAGCCCTGGATCACTTCCAGGATGCCCGGATCCCCTGGGACGATCGCATGGGTCCCGCCATGGCGGTGCTCCTCAAAAAAAGGCGACCGGATGGCACCTGGCCGGTGCAGGCCAAATATCCCGGACAGGTCCATTTCGACATGGAGAAGGCCGGCGGCCCCAGTCGGTGGAACACGTTGCGGATGTTGCGGGTGATGAAACGATATGATAGCAACTATCAGGTATTGGTTGACAGATCGCCTGCCTGATCGAATGGGGATCCCTATCTTCCTTAATACCAGAATCCGTCTCTTGTCCTGGACCTTCCTGATCAGGTAGCCAGATTTGATCTGTCTAATATCCTACCGCACCAACGTCACATCCCCTCTGATCACCCGTTCGCCATCCACCGGATCATCAATGGTCAGGATATAAACGTACACATCCATCGGCGCCTCTCGTGCTTCCACCTGGCCATTCCATCCTGCATCCGGACCACGACCGTCATACACCAGCCCGCCCCAACGGTTGAAAACCCGCAGGCTGAGCACATTGACCTCACATTCCGTGTAAAACGTAAACAGGTCATTGACCCCGTCCCCATTCGGACTGAAGACATTGGGCATCTCTACAGGGCAGGCGATACATCGCTCCACCTGGATCTGCAGACTGTCCAATGCTTCCTGCTGGCATGAGTCTGCGACGGTCAGGATATATATGCCTTCATCCTGGAAGACACGCTCCAGATCGAGACTGCCATCTGACCAGTACCAGTCGACCACTCCATCACTGATGTCGGGGATCACCAGGATCTCTGCATCTTCACAAATCGTGCTGTCCAGTCCCACGTCAACACTCGGCAACGGCGTCAGATCAGCGTGAATCGATCGCACAGATTCCTGGCCACAGGCATTGGTTACGTTCAAGGTGTAGGTCCCCACACCGACAATGGATCGAGACAGGGACGGATAGCCATCATTCCAGGTATACTCGCTGCCTGGTGGCGTGATCAGTGGAGTGATCTTGAAAGAATCCTCGGGACAAAGGACCACTTCATCCACCAGCCAATCGATCACCGGTGCAGGACTGGCCAACAGGGACAGACAGACCAGGCTGTCGCAACCACTGACTGTACTCAGGGTCACGCAATATTCACCGGACTGCGTGAGCGTATCCCCCTTGAAGATCACTTGTTCACCCAGGCAAATGGTATCCAGCAGATTCGTCTCCGGCCCCGATTCCAGGATCAGTTGAAGACAAGTCACTTCCCTGCAGCCACTGGCAAAGAATGTAGTATCACAATAGGTTCCAGCTTCAGAGACCATCTCACCAAAGATCTCCACCGAACTGCCGGCACAGATGGTCAGTGAATCACCCATCCAGATCTCCTCGGGCTCCGCGAACACCACAACGGACCGTTCATCCTCGCATCCCATCTCATTTTGTGCAGTTACAGTATAAGTCGATGTGCCGTTGACTGGTATCGACACCATCGAGCAGGCAGGGTCATTGCACAGCCAGGTATAATAGGGCTGCCATTGATAGGCTTGGGCCCCTTGAACATTGAAGACTGCCATGTCACCCAGACAGGCCCGGAACGTATCCGGAAGCCCGGCAATATCAAATCCGTCATAAAAGCTGATTGTGACATTGTCTGTCGACCGGCATTGCCCGTTATCGACTTCCAGGATATAGGTAAACGGTTCCTGTAGCAGAATCAGTGGATCCGTTTTCTGCACATCGCTGAGGCGATCATATCCATTCGTCCAGAAGTAACTCACGCCAGGATATTGGATGGCCTGCAATCTAGCTTCGGCACCATAACAATAACTGGTATCCAGCCCAGCAGCGGCAATCGGCAAGGCCAAAACAGAGACCGTTGCCGTATCCACGCCGACGCAGCCAAAATCATCCGTTATGGTAACGGTATAGGTACTGCTCACCCCTGGTGCGACCAGTAAACTCTGCTCCCCGCCACCGACCTGTGCCGGACCGGTCCAGGTCCACTGCTGGCCGGGTGAGGTTAGCAAGGTAGCGGTGTCCCCCAGACAGATGGCCAGACTATCCTGATAGAAGCTTGGACGGGGCAACATGGTCACCACAAACTCCAGCTCGATGGTACAACCATCGCCCCTGTACTCGCGCAACCAATAATGCTGTGTCTTCGCATTGGATCCAGGATCGCTCCACTGCAAAACCTGCTCAGCACAATCCATGCAATCCAGATCCTTGGTCAGCCACTGGTAGGTTACCCCGGGTTTCTCGGATCGGCCGAGGACAAGGCTGTCACCTGCACACAGAGGGGTTTGAATGAACTCCGGAAACAAGTTCGGCCCATCCAGGGTTGCGGTTGTGGTAGTACACGCACAATTGGCATTGGCATCGATCACCACCAAAAGGTGACACCAGTCTTCGGGTGCCAGATCGATCCCGGAAAGAGCCAAATGAAGGCTATCCGAATTCGTGAACATGAACGGATATTCGCCGACCAAACTGTCGCCGGCATCAAACACCCCATTCTGGTTTTCGTCGAGGACCACCTGAACGGAACCGATCCCGGATATTGTTCCGCCCGTCTGGAGGAGGTCACCGGTCAGGACCAGCTGACCATTCACCCAGCCGGGAGTCAGGTTGGTCAGTTCATAGGCCGGTTTGTCGATCTGAAAAGGCAGATAGCGGCTCCCTGTGATAACAGCCACACTGCAATATTTCCCGGCTTCTACACAAAAGGCACTCGTTTCCGTGGTGGTGTAAATGGGCATGATCACCGTCTCGCACAACACCTCCTCACTGATCTGAAGACTGAGATTCAAGGTCGTGGTCGCCAAACCTTCCTGGAGGATCCAGATCAATTGGTTGTTCTGTTGAATCGGCTCGGATGGTGTGAGGTTGGTTTGGCATGATCCGGCCTGATAACTGAAACCTGGAGGCAACTCCAGGATCAGCTTGTCCTGGTTGCCCACAATTTCGGAGGTATTCAGGGTCAGATGGACGGAGATCAGGTCTTCGCAAAGGGAGCTATCCACCGGATTGACCGCAATGGAAACGGTATAGGGCGAACTGACGCCATTGATGGAATACGGACCCGAAACCTTGGTACTGGTGTTGGTGGGCTTGCCACAGATCTGCTGCCCGCTGAAGCGAGTGATGATGCGACTGCCGACGATAAAGTCGCAATCGCTTTCCGTGTCGAACCGGAGTTCCAATCCATTATCTGGTGTGCTGTTCACGCCTGGCAAACCATCTGCCAATCCAGGAATAAGGTCGGTCAGCGTCCAGACCAAACGGCCGTCCACTAGCACTTGCGGGTCGGTAACTGCTTGGCTGTTGCCACTTCCTGCCGGCCAAATAATCGTGGCACTTCCCGATACATAGTGAAGTCCAGGTGGCAGATCGACAGTAGCGGTCAGAGCATACACTGCTCCGAGGTCTGCATTGATAAAGAGAATTTTAGTTTCCGGCATTGGCGCGCAGAGCGGCCCGCTGATGGTATCAGGATCGGGCTGCAATTCCAGGAGGCCTGGCGCCGAGATAACCGAAAGTGTATCAACATAAACTATGCATGGTTCCTGATCCAGACTGGTATAGGGTTCACAGTTCCAACCGTATTGGACAAAGAGTTGCTCCCGATCGCAGCTGGTATTGGTGGCCGTGATGGCGATTTGCAGAGAACCATCTGGTGGAATATCCGGGAGTTGCCAGATGCCGTTGATCTGGGAATAGGGCTGCCCGGTAGTCGAGTTATACACATTCAGATTTGACAGATTCCCCGGTGGGCTATGAAGAGTCACCCAATTATTGCGAGCTGTATCCTGAGAAATACCCGGACGTTGATTTGATAAAGACATAGTCCATTCCACTTCATCGCCCACAGATTGAATATTCTCCTCCTGAATATTTGAAACCAATACCGGGTACCTGGTCTTTATCTGAATGGGACCCTTAACGAGTGGACTTTTGTAAATAGATGCCAATGCCGGATGCGCATCAATCTCCAAGTGATACTCTAGCCAAATATCAGATTTGACACATTGGCGGTTTTTAAACCGAAATGCAAGGGGGAATTTATATTCTTCGGCTTGCAATTTCTGACCAAAAGAAGTGATATCTACATAAAAAGGAGGACCATCTTCAAATTCAATATAATCAGAGATCAATTTGTACGCATTCAAATCCACTTCATTCGATTCAATCCGAGCATATATTCCTGATAACGCATGCCTTGAACGCACTTCATTGGGGAAATAATTTTTTTCAATAGAAGAACACGCAAGTTTATAATAAGATGAGGGAAAAGCATATTCCTCTCCAGGGCAATAATTTGGAAAGGTCATCGACTGGCCTTCAAAAGATTGTGCCAAGCCATAGACTTCCAAATCGGCAGAAGCACAAAAACAGGTAGGTGTAATCTCTGGGAAAAGGTATTCTAACGGGACAGATTCTGAAGAAAAATACATATTCCCAACGTACTTGATATCCATCCTTGTACCACCGCAACCTTTGACAATATTTACATCCACCCGATTCCGAATTCGGATTCGAATGGAATCTCCATGGCTATAGGTATAATCCGCTGGAATCAACGAATTGAACTGACGTATTACCGGCAGAGAAATATCCAGATAATACTGGCTGGAAAAAATACCAAACCGAATGGGAAAGGTATCGACATGATACCAGATATCATGGCTGGAATCATAGATCTCTACTCTCCTGTCCAGCATCCGCATGAGGCCATCCGGCCCAAAGCTCAATGCGATAAACTTCGCTTTTTCGGAAGCAGTCCCTCCTTCGATTCCAACATTCCCAGGTAAAAGTTTATAATAAGCGTGTGTAAAAGTATGGTCCGGTTTATCCATAAAGATCACTCCATCTGCTTCAATCAGAAAGGAATCACTGGTCATCACCCTGTCGAGTCTGATCAGGGATGTATCTAAAACGCCTCCGGGATCGGGTTCACCATCATTGTCCAGATCAGCTAATCCAAGGGAAACCCGATGTATGAATAGGTCATGAATATAATAACCGGGCAACGTATCTATACACAACTCCGAATAACAGTCAATTGGCACCATTAACAGTTCTCTTGAACAAACCATTGGCTGTTGATGTGACAAGCAACCCCCATCCAAAATGAATCGGGCCCGAGCCCCAAATGACATAAATGCTATTGGCTCCTTGCAAGCAATATCACAACTGGTAATGAGGGTATCTTTACAGCCTACATCAACACACAAACTATCGCAATCGAGAATAAAAGGGATGATCAACTCGCCAGTCGAGGCAGGCAATGGCAGAGGATAAGTCAAAATAAAATGAAGACTTATCGGCTCCTCAACTACAGAAACTGAACTTGGAAGAATTCCTGATAACTTATAATCTGTAGTCGAGTAAAGAAGCCCACAAGGTGCTGTTAACTCCACCTGAACGGAGCCATCATTTGATAACAAATATTCACTTGTCAACAGGGCCTTTACGAAAACTGTGTCCCCACTCTGCATGGGGACCACTCCGGGTACCATCATTTCCAGATGCATGCTTCCGATTTCCTCCTGTATCGGCCCTGTCACTCCCTCGCCATTGACAAAGCGTACTTCCGCATGGGCACATTCTTTCTCATACCTGTATTTCCACTTCCAGTGAGACTTTGGAGGATTACATCCTCCAAGTTGACAATAGCTCATCAACCAGGTCAGTTTTACACTAGATTTTCTGGCTAAAAAAGGGATCACTACTTTAAAGGTTCGCCGATCATTATTGCACGATGTATCGGGAGTAATCCCATAAGACACTTGAACATCCAGCGTATCATTTTGTGAGGTAACCACAAAAACAGAATCTGTTCGAACGCCGCGGCGTAACAGAATGGGATCAATCGATACTGTTACATTTTTTAAATCGGTTAACTCAGCAATATTTTCAATCAACATACTCTGCCACTGCCCTCCCTCATTATAGCATAGCGGTTCGTTTGGACTGTATTCAGAAATCCTCAAAGGATCCCCCACCTCCGTCTTCGCCTGAATATCCACCAGCGCCTGCAGCTCCACCACCTGGCAATCACTTCCACCACAGCCCCAGCTCAACCGGATATTGGATAATGCCTGTTGTGCCTCAAAGGCACAGGACACCACTTCGATCACTTCCGTGATCTTCATTTCTTCATTGAAGTCGAAATAGCCATCCTTGTTCCCGATCTGTTGAAAATGAGCACTGGAAAATTGGCGCCTCAGCTTTTGTGGAACTGTCCCATTATTCGCCCCGTCGGATGAGGTGATCAATAACGCCTTGGCGTACGCATCCTCCAGGTCAAACGATGCCAGTCGACCCAGTCGGGTATTCCGAACGGTAATGGTCCGCGTAACGGTCTCGTTTTTTCCAGCTGCGATATACGGCTGATCGATGGCGGTCACCACCAACTGAGGTGTTTCTAGATTGAACGGATCAGAAACGAAGGTCTGAGTACCTGCACTGGAGGACAGATCAGCATGGATCGAAAAGACTTGACCGCTATTCAAACAGGGTATAGCCGCACAGGTGACGATCACATTTATATTCAGGGAGACCTGCATACCCGGCTCTATATTGGAAAGACCCAGGACAGGTTTATTCAGATCAGATAAATCGAGTTCGGCACCTCCCTGGAAAGTACCCTGGACATATTCAACACCACAAGGCAAATGCAACGTGACACTGGTATTTTCCAAATCATCACCCGAGGTGTTGGTTACTGTCATTGAGACCATGCGATTGGCACACACCGTCCAGCCTTCCTCCAAAGACCCGAATTCCAACACCTGTGCTACTCCGTGTTCCATCACTGTTGCCAGCAACAAGCCTAAAACAAGGAAGGCCTTCATACGGGCGCATACCACGTCTTTCATCATCAATAAATTTAAAACTGAAGAGATCCCACTTTGATCCGGGGTCAGATCCACCCTTCCTGACAGGCCGTATAGACCAGGTGTGCCGTATTGCGGACGCCGGTTTTGGCGATTATATTTCGTCGATGAGAGCTGACGGTACAGGTGGAGATATACAGGGTCTGTGCGATCTCATCGCTGGTAAACCCCTTTCCCAACAAGGTGAGAATTTGTAATTCACGAAAGGATAAACCGCTGGTGTAACCAGGACCTGATGATACCCAGGGCATCAATTGTATCGCTTCACGTTGTGGGGGGAATTGTTGCATGGCAGGATGTTTTGGTAAGCATGATGGTGCTACCCCTAAATTAACCACCCCCTCAGCTGCATTCTCCATTCAGCCAACCAACCCCCACCATTTCATCCATGAAATGGCTCATATCAGTCATGAATATTTATCACTCCAACCTTGAGGAGCCATGCAGATACATGCCCGGCAAAGAGCGTCCTGATACCAGTGTTTCCAGTCTCAAGAATCCATCCTAGCCTGGCCAGGAATGTTCAATTTTCAATTCTGAAATCTTGGGATGTGGACGTTCAAAGCCCGGGTTTGTTTTACCGCCCTGATACAATTGATTGCTCCTTTCCCGTATATACTCGACCATCTTCCATCCTCATGAGGAGGATCAGGAGACCGCCAGGTGACGGATGCTGTATCTGTCGACTCTGGAGGTGATGGGACTGAAAGATTTCCTGACCAACGGCATTGTAGATCCTAAGATCTCGTACCTGCTGCCAAGGGAAACTTGCATCCAAGGTGATCGTCCCCGAGCTTGGGTTGGGGAAGAACTTCAGTGTACTGCTGTTTTCCACTTCCCAGATCCCGGTAACAAACGCCAAGTGAGTCACGATCGTACTATCGCAGCCCCATTGGCCCGTTAGCTTGGTGGTATAGACTCCTCCTATATCTACGATTTTTCCATCAGGGAGCGTGTGCGTCTCACCACTGGTGAGGGTGTCATATACCATAGTGACAGGATCAGGGGACAAGTAGACCGTATCCCGTTTGCTATACCCTCGGCCGGTACGAGTAGCTCGTAGTTCAACTATACTGGGTGTGTTACAGGTATACGTGATGTGGTTGCCGGAGGAGTCACTCAACCCTGGCTCACCAGCTAGTACCGTCCAGTGCAGACTATCTGCGTTGGATTCTACGTCCAAGCTACCGGTGCCACAGGTGTAGCCCCAGATGCTATCGATATAGGTTCGTGGATTGTCTATCCAGTAGAGCGATTTGATGGTATCGAAGACACAGATATTGCACTCATCGACTGAACCCAAGGTATCTCCATCGATGATAGAGTTGGGACCTGAGTACACAGCTGTATTCTGAAGAGATAAGGATGAACTGGCTTTCATAATTGTGGCTTTATTCTGAAGAACCTTTGCTCGAGCGTACAGTGGTGAAGCAGGGCTATTTGCTCCGATTTCGTGATCCATACCGAATATGTGTCCCAATTCATGTCCAATCACTACTATTCCAGATTCAATACCTTCCCACTTTCCAGAGCAGACTGCTTTAAATAGTGCAAAAGGGCCAGGGTTAATTGACATTTGACTACCTGCTCCTGCGGCACTACCTGGAGACCCAGGAGCCACAATGAAGAAAATCGCATCGTAGTCATACACATTCCGTTGATTCGTAATACTATCCAGCTTTCCATCACCTGTTAGCAATAAGTATGTATGAATTGTAGTTACAGGGACTCCTTCTACATAATCAGCAGTAAAGTCACTAACCGTGAAGTTAAATCCAGGATTGTCTCCTTGCGCATTATCTATCCCATCAGGTACATCTTGTGCGCTCTCCAGGATGATGTCAGTGATCTCTTGGTTATCTAGTCCTGTCATGTCTTGGATACGGGTATCATAGACGAGGAGTACTTCAAAGGGGCGTGGACGAATCACTGTGTTGTTTCGTGATTCGCTGGCAGGGTTGGTTTCGGCTATGTTGTAGCCTTGAGCCAACATGATCGAGTCACATTGTTCCATCGTAATACGGCATTGGTGATGGTCATGTTGCCCTGTTGCGTAAGTACTCAAAAACATGCAGATCCCTAGGATAACTAGTTGAATGAACTTCATGTGATTCTTTGTTTTGGATGCGTTGAATGAATCCGAATTTTCTCGATGTATTTGACGTATAAAATGCAACTTGCCGTACTTGCTTTCTCTGCCGGGAGTGTTGAAACGGTGACTCCACTTCCTCTTGGAGTCAGATACTCATACTACAGCTTACTCACTCTTCCCCAGTAGAATCCATCGTCAGTGATCACCTGAATCAGGTAGACTCCTCCAATGAGGTCTGATAAGTTGATGGTGCTCTCTTTGTACCTGCTCATCATCAACTCTCCGGTAATGGAGTATACTCGTACCTCCTGAATATCATCGAAGTTGGATACAGTAACTTTACCTGTCGTCGGATTAGGATGGATACTTTTTTCAATAAGTGAAGGGTCATCAGCGGAGGTAGACAATTCCAGATGAGTGACAATGGTGCTATCACAGCCCCATTGGCTCGTCAGATAGGTCGTATAGTCTCCTCCGATATCTACTGTTTGTCCATCAGGGAGGGTATAGGTCTCGCTAATTGTGAGGGTGTCGTATACTTCGGAGAAATAGCTTGGATGTACGGTCAATTCTACTAAAGCTTCTCGCCAACTTCCACAGGCACGTGTGATTGTTACTGTATAACTATAGACCCCTGGGTTCAATCCACCCACTACTGGATCTGAAATTTCTGTATTATCAAATCCTTGACCTTGCCACTGGTAAGTGACATCATCATAGGCAGAAGTTGCCAGGAGCTGGATACTTTCATTGGCACAGAGATCGTAACTTCCTGTAGAGCTAAATGCTGAGATAGTAAAACGAGGAATAAACTCATTGTACTTGGTGCGCATATATCGATGTAAGAGTGCATTATTAGCTTCTCCATCTGTCCAAGTGGCATACCCTAAGTATTGGGTACTATCATTACTGAGAATCCATTTAGTATTAGTACCATCCTCATTGAGATCCATATAGGTTTCGGTGCCATCTGATTGTATGAATGGCCTAGAAATAGGATCTACACTATTCAAATGATTGGATCCCAAAGAATGACCCAATTCATGACTAAATGTTTTCCAAGGCTCGCCTGGATTCACATTATTGTTAATTCCAAGTATGCGTTCTGGTTTAACTACGAGTCTAGCTGATTTAACATGAGTCAGAGTGAAATTGTCCCATTTTTTTTGTGATGCAGCACCATGAGCACTACCACCACAACCAATTTTTGGTATAATTACAATTATTTGCATTCCTTCACATGTTTTAGTTGTTTGATAAGCATCTAAGAAGCCATCATTAGGATTAGCTAGTGCGTTTATATTATTCTGAACACTACAACTACCTGGAAATTCAATACCAGGCAAAGATTCTACCCTATCGATAACAATGCTGCGATTGGGGTTAGCGATACCACTATGGAGATAACTCGAGTCTTGGTAATCTATCAACCGGGGGAGATAATAGTTTCTCCATTCGTCGTCAGTAATACCAGCTTGAATGGGGATGTCTTCATTGTACACCACCCAGAAAGTGACAGGTAACTCTGTATCGGTGAATGTATCAAGCTCAGTACTTAATATATCATTTTCGCTGAGCACCTGAGGTTGCATAAATAGATCCAAATCTCCGACTTGATATGTCACGGCTTCGTGTTCATCCAGGATAGTAACTTCATCTACTCCTGCAGGGACCAGCCCTTTCCATAGGTTTGGACTATGAAGCTCATTAAAATCAGCTACTTCTGCCAGTACTTGACTGGTGTATGTACCGTCAGTATATCCGTGTCCAATAATCTGCACTTGGGTATAACTGCTCGATATATTGAACCAAAGAAATGCGGAAAGTGATAATATTTTTTTCATAATTTTTCAATATTACTTTAATTCTCTATTGCACCTGAGGTCCGACTACAGCTTACTCACTCTTCCCCAGTAGAATCCATCGTCAGTGATCACCTGAATCAGGTAGATTCCTCCAATGAGGTCTGATATGTTGATAGTGCTCTCTTTGTACCTGCTCAACATCAACTTTCCGGTAATGGAGTATACCCGTACCTCCTGAATATCATCGAAGTTGGATACAGTAACCTTACCTGTCGTCGGATTAGGATGGATACTTATTTCAATAAGTGAAGGGTCATCAGCGGAGGTAGACAATTCCAAATGAGTGACAATTGTGCTATCACATCCATATTGGTTCGTGAGTACGACAGTATATGTCCCCGCTTGATTGACCATAGATCCATCAGGGAGGGTGTATACCTCTCCAGATCCAAGGGTGTAATCTATCTCAACAGAATGGTCGGGATACAGGTAGATTGTATCCCAAATGCTATAAGCACGTCCTGAGCGTGTCGCCCTAAGTTGTACGATACTTGGAGAAGCGCAATTATAGGTGATATTGTTGCCAATGTTGTCACTTAGTCCCGCATCTCCTTCCAGTACCGTCCAGTGCAGACTATCTGCGTTGGATTCTACGTCCAAGCTACCCGTGCCACAGGTATAGCCCCAGATGCTATCGATATAGGTTCGTGGATTATCTATCCAGTAGAGGAACTTGATCGTATCGAAAACACAGATATTGCACTCATCGACTGAACCCAAGGTATCTCCATCGATGATAGAGTTGGGACCTGAGTAAACGGCTGTATCTTGAAGGGCAGATGGGGCAGCTTTCATGATAGTAGCATGGTTTTGACTCACATAGGCTCTTGCATAACTTTCTGATGAAGTTGACGTCTGACCTAATTCGTGATCCATGCCAAATAAATGACCAATCTCATGACCTACTACGACTGTTCCTGCTGCCAATGCACTCCATTTTACAACTCCAACTGACTTAAACATTGCAAATGGTCCTGGATTAATAGACATCAATGAAGCAACACCATTGCCACTACCTGGTGTCCCAGGAGCAGCGATATACACTATGGCATCATAATCAATGATATCCCTTTGGATAGTGATTTCATCCATTTTGCCATCATTTACTAATAGCAAATATGTGTATAGAGTAGTAAAAGGAGTGTTTTCCACATACGGTGCAGTAAAGTCACTAACCGTGAAGTTAAATCCTGGGTTATCTCCTTGTGCATTGTCTATCCCATCAGGTACATCTTGTGCGCTCTCCAGGATGATCTCAGTGATCTCCTGGTTATTGAGTCCCGTCATATCTTGGATACGGGTATCATAGATAAGCAGTACCTCGATTGGGCGTGGACGGATCACTGTGTTGTTTCGTGATTCGCTGGCAGGGTTGGTTTCGGCTATGTTGTAGCCTTGAGCCAACATGATCGAGTCACATTGCTCCATCGTAATCCTGCAACTCGTATGGTCGCGGGCCTCCTGGGCCCAGGAAGGAATCGCAATAACAAGGAAAATCAATCCGAAGAAGAAGGTCGTTCTGGTTGCAATCATAGCTCTAGCATGAATGGACGTTGGTGATTTTGACTTTCCAATTTAAGGCTATGCCTTCATGCATGGGCGCAGCTACCACCAATAGATGTAAACCAGGTCACGAAGGGGGCCATTCAGGATATGAACAGATTTTCTTCATTCATGATCTGCACAGCCTCGTTCATCCATGTGCGTACAGGACTTGATGGCCACGGCGCATTATTGCCACTGACTGGGATTATCTTTGGAGAAAGCCAGTCCATTATTCATGCTATCCACATGGCGAACTCTTCCTTTCCTTCTGGTCGTACTCCTGGTGAGTGGAGTAAACCTCCTGTCCGGTCAGCATCCGCATGAACAGATCTATACCATGGAGGATGGCCTGCCATCATTGGACCTGAATGGTCTGTATTTTTCAGTAGATGGTTCAATCTGGGCCAATTACGTTTCCGGTGAATTTCTATCCCGATATGATGGTACAAAATGGACAATCATCCGATTTTCAGAATTGGGCCTGCCCTCTGGCATGAGCATGGTCACAGAAGACAAACATGGTCTCTGGCTGTATAAACAAGAACCGAATGAGGTCACCCTGGTACGTTTCCAAAATGAGGCTTCGTGGAAAAAATACTCCCTTCCTGGTGGGTACATCTGTACCTTCAATCCATCTGACCCGTCACTCATCGTACTGGATCGCCTCGGCAAGGCGTATACTTATTCTGAAATAGAAGATGCATTCATCTCGAATACCAACTATCAACTACATTCCCCACCAAAAGAAGGTTTGACTGTTTCTGGGTACCGGTATTGGTTCAATTCTTCTACCCCTACATGGTCATTTTGGGAAGGCTCCACCAAATACGCCGGAGCAGAGCGAGATCACCATTGGCATCTGGTGGAGCAAACAGGCATCTCGTTCTCCATTAACGGATACGTCTGTCAATATTATATTGACCGGGAAAACCTTTACTTATCCGACAGTATCTCTGAAAGGCCGATACAGATAAGAACATTGGCAGGACAATCCCTTGTCCCGCAAAGACTGGTCAGCATCAAACCCTGGGCGCCTTCGGGTCAGATACGGCAACCTGCTGTAGTGGTGAAAAACCCTCTAACCAATGTTCTCTCCCTGTACACCCTGGATTCTCTGGGTCAAGCAGATGAAATCCTCAGTCATGTGCGGCACGATCATGTGTACAATTTTGCTCAAGACAAGCATGGGAACTGGTGGTATGCGACCGCTTCCGGGATAGTCCGCACGAACCCTGCAATCACTGTTTTTGACACGCGCAATCCATCCATGGTTACAGGGCTACAGGTCATCGGAGAAGATGAGGAAGGCTTGATCTGGATAGGTGGATATGACGGAAATGGTGGATTCGCCAGGTGGGATGGACATGAATTCAGCTATTTTTCTCCTGTAGAAAACGACGCGAGGGTTTTACCTGGCTTTTTTTCAGGCCCCGACAGTTACCAATATTATTTCATGGCGAACAAGGGTCTATTCGCCATCGGCCATGGCCTTGCGTCTACCCTGACAGACCAGGAAGGTCAACTCATTCATGGCTACTACTTGCACCCACTCTCCACCGGTGAAGTGGGAATGGGGCTGGTCAAAAATGGATTAGGACTGGGTAGGCTGAACGAAGGGAAGCTGACTCATTTTCGAACCATCGGCATGGACAAGGGCATGTCGTTAATTAATGTCCAGACCCTGGCCGAAGATCGGCGCGGACGGATCTGGATGGGTCGGCTCAATCAGGGTCTGGCGATCTATGACCCCGCCCGGGATACGGCTGTGACCTGGCCAAGAACCCCTGCTACCCCCAACAGTATCGGTGCCCTCAGTACATGTGTCGACCGGGAAGGAACACTATGGCTGGGCGCCCACAATGGCCTATATCGGTTGCCTTCTCCTGAGGCGTTCAACTACCTCCAGGATGATCCACGCACTCACCTGGAACATATTCCTTTGCCCGGCCATGATACCAGTCGAGTCAGCGTGATTCACGAGGTGATACCTCGTTATCGGCACCGTGCAGGGACTCTATTTCAAACAGCGATCTGGCCCCCGGATATTCACCTTGCGATATGGAGAAGAATTGCCCGTAGGCGGCACAGAACAAAATGCCGTCCTCCTCGACTCCGGAGGAAAATTGTGGATCGGGACCGAAAGCGGTGCCCTATCCATCGATATGGACCAGCTTGTTTTTGACACCTCCGCCACGACTATCCAACTGATCTCGTTCGCTGCCGGAGGACAGGAAATAAATATCCAGAATCATGCGATCGGACATTTTCCTGCGGAACATCGAAATATTTCATTCTCCTTTCTCCCGTCCGGAAATGATGCCCTGCAGGATGCTCTGTTTTATGATATCTCCATATTCAATGAAGATCAGGATACGCTGTACAGCATTTCTCAAAGCCGGGACCGTCATGTCAACCTGGCCTATATCCCTTCCGGCCAGTACACCATCCATATCGTCGCGTTCAAACATGGCGTTGAATGCGGTTCTGCCCACTACACGTTCAGGGTCAATCGCCTGCTCAAAGAAAATCCCTGGTTCTGGACAGGTCTGAGCGTTCTGGTTGCGGCCTTATTGCTGGTGTGGTTCTGGAGTTATTCCACACGCCAACGACAGGCATTGCACTATCAGATAGCCCTGGAAAGCGCCCGTCGTGAACGCGATGCACTCAAGGCAAAAGCACTGGGAAATTTCTTCAACCCCCATTTCTTGAACAACTCCCTGCATTGGGTTCAAAGCCGCTATCGCAAGGACCCCGAGACAGCCGTGCTGGTCGGCAGGCTCGCCCAGAATGTCGACCTGCTGTTCGCCAATACGCGCAGTGGTCAGGTCACCCACAGCCTGAGACAGGAGCTCACCATCGTCGAGAATTATCTGCGGATCCAGGAGATCCGGTTTGGGCAGGGACTGATCACCCATGTCTCGCTCCCGGAGGAAAATGACTGGCTTGCAGAGGTCCAGGTTCCGGCCCTGATGGTCCAGATCCACACAGAAAATGCCATCGAATCCGGCATTCGCAACAGGCCCGGTGCCTGCCATTTCAACCTGGACATTTCCCGGGACCCTGCCGGCACCCTGATCACCATCGAAGATGACGGTCGCGGACGGCCAGAGCAGCAGATCAACGGAGAAAGCACCCACAATGGGTCTACGTCGGTGATGGAGAACCTGATCGAATTATTCAATCAATATAATGCCCATCCCATCCGGGTCGACTATGAGGATCGCATCCTGGTCACCGATGGCGTCTCGCATGGCACACGGGTGCGCATTTATATCCCCACAAACTACCGCTATGACTTTTCTTAAACTCCGGGCATTGGTCATCGAGGATGAGGCCCAGGTGCGGGATGAACTGATCTCTGCCTTGAATGAGACCGTCGATTTTGAAGTGGTCGGTCATGCCGACGCCGTTGAGTCCGGGTTCCAATTGATCTCCAACACAGAGGCGGATGTGGTCTTCCTGGACATCAAACTGATCGGCGGGGATGCCTTCCAATTGCTGACCCTGTTGCGTCGCCACCAGAAGGTCATCCCCCCGGTGGTGATCAATACCGGATTTCGTGATTTTGATAATGCCAAACGGGTCCACAATGATTTCCATGACCTTGTCATCCACATCCTGAATAAACCGTTCTGGGAAGATTGGACCCAGCATCAGGCTTCCATCCTGGACGCCCTGTACTCACATCGTCAAACCCGGCGATTAGCGCATCACACCCCGATGGTCGACCCCATGATCCCCCTCCAGGATGGCCGTCAGAGCTATTTGATCCATCCGCGGGATATCGTCCAGGTCCGCACCGGACCCAAAGGGCTGGGAAAGACCGAGGTCGTTCTCGAATCGATGGAATTTGGATGCAGTCTTTCCCTCGCACAGCTGCTAGAGCAACTCCCTTCCCATATCATTCAGATCAACCGCTTTGAAGCCGTCAACCTCAACTGGGTATCCATGATCAACCATGGGGAGAAAACCATTCTCCTGCGAAATGGTCAAACCTGTTCTGTCGGAAATGCCTTTTATCCGGATCTCTGTCGCCTGATGGATCCACAGCGGAAATGAGGATAGTCATTCCCCTATCCCCTATCTTCCCGCCCTATGCCGGATTCATTTCACTCTGAACTGGAGATCCTCTACCAGGACGCCGACTTGGTGGCTGTGAACAAACCCCACGGACTCCTGGTGCATCGGTCCAATCTGGCCATGGATGCCAGGCAGTTTGCCGTGCAGATCCTGAGGAGTCAGCTGATGGGTCGGCATGTCTATCCCTGCCATCGCATTGATCGCAAGACGGGAGGCGTCCTCCTCTTTGCCCTGGATTCGGAGATGGCCCGGGCCATCCAGGATGAATTTCATGCCGGCCAGATGGACAAGCGCTATCTGGCCATTGTCAGAGGATGGTTCCCGGAGGAGATCACCGTCGATTATCCCATCACCAATCATGAAGGCAAGACCGGTGATGCCATCACGGCCTTCAAACGACTGGAAAAAACAGAGATCGATGTCCCCTTCGGCCAACATCCGACGTCCCGCTACTCCCTGATCGAAGCTCGTCCCCTCACCGGCCGCACCCACCAGATCCGCCGCCACTGCGACCATATCTTCCACCCCATCATCGGCGACCGGCCCCACGGGTGCAACAAGCAGAACAAACTCTTTTTGGAAACATGGGGCATGAAGACCATGCTGCTGCATGCCCATCACCTGTCATTCACACATCCGCGGACGAAAGAAGCTGTGACCATTACCGCCCCGCTGCAAGCCGAGTTTTTGAGGATGCTGGAAGTGCTGGAGTTTGGCGGGGAGGAGTTGAGGGGTTGAGGAGTTCAAGGTTGATCATCAGATGATTGATAGACAAAGCACGTTTAGCTATTTTCCAATATTCCAGGATTCATTGAAGCAATTTTTGATCCGGGCCCCAGGACACTCCAAATTTTTTCATAATTTGAGAGAAAATCATATACGTCTAATTCTATTGGCCAGGGGTGACAATCTTCAAGCCAGGTGATCCAGCACAAACATGACTTTTTATTCGACTGACGCCCAAGGCGTTCCTTCTGACCATATGAATCGCGATGTTCAAGCATGGATCCATAAATCCAGGGAAAGGCTGGAAAACCAAGCGCACGATCTCATCTTTTCCCTATGCTGAAACCGTAACATCTTCCATCTGATATCTTTTTTCCTAATTTTTATTAAAATCTGAATGACTATGCGAAAAATCCTCGTCTTTACAGGTATTCCAACTCTTCCATGCATCCTTATCCTCCTGTTGGCTATGATCAGCTACACTGATCTACAAGCCCAATGTTCCGATCCTGACACGGAGAGTCCCAATATTAGCTGTCCGGAAGACATCGTCGCCAATGTGGATGCTGGAACCTGCTGTGCGGCCATCTCCATTCCTTCTCCAACAGGATCAGATAATTGCCCGGAGATTACTTTTTCGAACGATTACAACGGAACAGATGACGCAAGTGGTATGTATTTTACCGGTGAGATCATTGTAACCTGGACTGTTACCGACGGGGCGGGTCTCACATCAAGTTGTGACCAAAGTGTGACCGTTGTAGATAATGAGGCCCCCGTTATCGGTTATACAGATGAAGTCTGTTTCGGGGAATACCTCGAATGTTTGACAGAACAACAAGTTTTAGCAGCCGAATTGGAAGCAGAACTGGAAGCATTTATTGCCAATTGCAACGGTGACCCAGCCTGCTTGAAACAAGCCCAAAATCTAGCGTTGCAAATTGATGAGGCAAAGCGAAAGGGATTGTTTCGATGCTTCATTACGCTAAGAAACTGTGATGTCATTCCTGCGGAAAATAATCTGATGCCAGAGATCGTGATCGAAGTCCTTGCAGGCAACTGTGAAGCCTATGTAAACCCCGGTCCGACAGTCATGGAAAATTGTACAGAATTCGTTCTCGACAATGATTACAACAATGTGGCGTCGGGAGAAGGGATGTATCCTGTCGGCACGACCCTGGTCACCTGGACAGCTGTTGATCAGTACGGCAACATCAGCACGGCCTCCCGCAATATCATTGTACTGGATCTGATTGCCCCGGATGCCCATTGTCAGGATATGACCATCCAACTCGATGCAAACGGCACAGCCACCGTGAATGCTGAAGATATCGACAATGGCTCAAATGACAATTGTTCTGATGTTAACCTGGCCATTATTGCCGGGCAAACCACCTTCAATTGCGATGATGTGGACCAGAGTTTTGAAGTAGAACTGGAGGCAACCGATGATTACGGCAACAAGGCAAGTTGCCTGGCAACTGTGACGGTTTCAGACAGCGACCTCCCCGATACGGATTGCGATGACGTCGCTGATCCGTGCGATGTCTGCCCTGACGGTGACGACTCCATGGATGCCAATGGAGATGGCATCCCGGATTGCAGTCAATTGCTGCCGTACGCCGAATACAGCGAGGATTGGAAGTGCAAAAACAACAAGATCAATATTTGCCATAACGGCAATACACTTTGCATCAGTAAAAATGCTCTTGCTGCACATGTCAACAATCACGGCGATGCAGTCGGCCCCTGTCAGTCTTGTGGTGGGCGGAACCTCATCCCTCCGGTGTATAATCTGCCTGCTTCCTCTGCAGTACTGAATGGGGAATTAGATTTCACCGTTTCCCCGAATCCGGCCAACGCCATAGTCACACTTGACATCCACGGTCTGGATGACGCCGACGGAACCCTCATCCTGTTCGACCAGATGGGTAGAGAGTTGTTGAATCAGAATGTAGCCGCTGGCACCCATATTCTTACAATGAACTTGCCTGAAGGATCATTCCCCACTGGCACTTACGTGATAAGAATAGTTTCAGCGGATAAACTGTTGACCAAATCGTTGATCATCCACCGATAACCCGCCCTGAAAGGATGAACACAGGCCGGATGCCCTTCAGGTGTCCGGCCTTTTTTTGTACACGATACATAGCTATCGACCACCAAGACAGATTTCCAACAAATTAAAACAAGGAATAAGAAAGTGGGAAATCGAAAGCGGAACGCGTAACGCGTAACGCAAAAGTGGGAAAACTTAATTTTTAATGCAGTACTTTAACATTACCATCCAAGCCCTGAAGGGGCGCAAGAAAAACAAGGGCATATCAAAGATGAATTGGTGATCCTACCTCAGAAAAACTGAGCCGCATTTTCAACAAATTAAATAAGGAATAAAAAATGAGAAAGTGGGAAATCAAAAGGAGAATAGCGAAAATAAATATTGGATCCAGAGGATTTATCAATTCCTGGACCACATTCATTTCTTTGGGATCTGGTCTGTGATGCATCCGAAGTCAGATCAGATTTTTCGAGATCAATGAACGATCAAAACACGTAAAGGTGGCAATGTCCCTCCATCTACTGTTGTTGCCTGAAGTATCACCCAGCCAGCAGGCAGATATCCCACGCTGATCTGCTCGACCCAACTTGTCTCCAGCAATACTCTTCCCATGATATCCGTCATTCGAATAGAGCTGATTTGTGGATCAGGTTTTGACGTCCACAAGATATCTGATACCGGGTTGGGATAGACCCTCCAACTTCCCTGGTGTGGAAAATGGAATCCAGATAGCATCAAGCTATCCTTTGCCTGGCAACCTTGATTGTCTGTAACCGTGACAAACAGCCAATTCCCATCAAATGCAAATAGTGTATCATAGGGCACCACGCCACCAGAGATCTCGACAGTTGAATCCTCACTTGTTAACGTCACAGAAAGAGTAACAGGATTGTTTAAACACGTGTAACAGAACATATTCAAGGCGGAGTCCCCAGATATTGTCCAACCCTTCACGATCAATAGTGAATCCCTGAGATCATCTGCATTCTCTCCATATGTCATCCCTTTGGCGCCAAGATTCAAACTATCAGGAATTTCTGGATTTTCACTCCACTGGGAAATAGTGGAAGAATAATGAGCACAATCCAATCCGGAATGATCCAACATAAACTTCAAATCAACCCCATCCTTTAAATCCCAAACACCTAAATCCTGATTAAAGGAATTCGCGCTACAGAACATTGCATTCATACTTATCACATTGGAAACATCCCAGGAAGACAAGTCGTAGTTAAAACTGACAGCATTGCAAAACATCCAGGTCATATCTGTAACAGACGAAACATCCCAACCACCCAAATCTTGATTGAATGTTGAATCATTGAGGAACATAAATCTCATGCTTTTGACATTAGACACATCCCATTGACTGATATCCTGGTTAAATACAACAATATGCTCAAACATCGAAAACATGGATGTCACAGAACTAACATCCCAGTTACTAATATCAGAATTAAAAGAATATGCATTTTTAAACATCCTGGCCATATTGGTCACGCTACTAACATCCCAGAGGCTGATATCCTGGTTGAAAGAAAATGCATCTTCAAACATACTGGCCAGGTTAGTTGCAGAAGACATATCCCAACTACCAATGTCAGAATTGAATGATCCTGCCCCGGAAAACATCCCTGTAAAGTTTTTCACCCCAGATACGTCCCAACTTCCAATGCTCTGATTAAACATGGTGGCATCCTGAAACATATATCTCATATCGGTCACTGCCGATACATTCCATTTCTCAATATCCTGATTAAATACGACTGCAGATTTAAACATCCAACCCATGTTTGCAACTTTGGACACATCCCAATCCCCAATGTTTTGCGGACCATTCAATTTCTCACAAGATCGAAACATGGCACTGGTATTTGTCACAGCGCTCAAATCAGGAGAATCAGTAGCATAACAATCAAGATTGATGCAACCATAAAAGGCCGAGAACATGTCACTCCAGACGACATCTCCCCATTGCTCGATAGAGATAATCTTTTGTCGATCCCCACCGTTATTAAAGAAGATCCTGTGAAATGTCCCTGACCCCGGGGAAATAGCCACCTGATAGATCCCGGGTGATGGAAAAGCGATTAGTGTCTCATTTGACCCCGTCGCTGCTCCAGTATTGGAAGGGTTTCCGACCTCAACCCAATCGATAGTGTAATTATCCCCTGTTCCTGGAATAATGATTTCATAGCTCGTGCTCACCCCCGGGTTATCCGTCTTCCAGGTGGTCACAAAGGGCATTTGAGCCACAATCCCCTGGCTGTGGACTGCGCCCAGGCAGAGCAGAATGGATACAATTAGGTTCTTCATTTGGACAATTGGTGTATGCTCAAGATATTCATTGCTCAGAGATGAGGGTTTACCCATCTGGCCAGAAAACATTCCTCCTAGAAAGATACATCATTCCGATCTGAGATAAAAGCTGCAATAGGATGTAATTTGAGTTATGGAGTTATGGAGAAAATATTGTACTGAGGACTTCAGTCGCCAACCCAAGGCCAATCGTCAAATGAAATCAGGTTAAGTTGAAATGGCCTGAGTCTTAAGAAAGGCATTGCACCATCAATCCCTATCTTAACGGAGCAAAGTCCTGACCGATGCAACTATCCCATTTATCTTTCCCAGTACTCATTTTCATTTCTCTGTTCTCCCGGGCAGCACCCGCCCAGCCCACCGGCCCGTGGACCAAGCCCTTGTTGATGGCTACCAGCACGGATGGCCATCAGTTTAGCACACCCTCGATATTCCAGGACTCTGCCGGCGTGCCCTCCCTCATCCGATGGAACGGAGATACGCTCATGGCAGCCTTCCAGTGGTTTCGCGCACCCAAGCCCTCCCCCACCTGGGATCGCGTGGCTGTCAAATTCTCCTACGACAATGGCACAACCTGGACAGAGCCCTCCCCTATCCAGATCCCGGATCTGCCACCGGGATATCTCCGCCCCTTCGACCCTACCCTGGTCCGCCTGCAGGACGGCAACATCCGGATGTATTTCTCCTCCAGCGAGACTCCCCCCATGGGGTTGGACGAGACCGTGAACACCTACTCGGCCACGTCCAAGGACGGCATCCATTATTCCCTCGATCCGGGCATTCGGGTCGACCATCCCACCAAACCCGTCATTGATCCGGCAGTGATCTTTTTCAAGAACCTCTGGCACTATACCGCACCGGCCGGAGCACCCCAGGATGGGGCTCATCACCATACCTCCATGGATGGACTCGACTTTACGGAGCAACTTCCCCTCCCTTCCGACAATACCCACAACTGGACAGGGAACATGATGCATGAATCGGCTGGGGTGATCCGTTTTTACGGGGCAGGAGGCAGCGGGATCTGGTTCAGTGAAAGTGCCAATGGCAGTGCCTGGGGCCCGTATCAGATGACCAATATCCAGGGGGGCGACCCCTCCGTACTCAAGCGGGGAGATAATGATTATCTGATGATCTATGTGGGTACACCAGGCACCACGGCCCTGCTTGAACCCACCCTGCGCCAGGACGATGTGCAGATCGACTGGCTGGTCGATTTTGGTGAACTGGTGATCACCTACAGCCTGATTCGTCCGGCCTTCGTCGGCGTTCGCGTATTTGACCTCCTGGGACGAAAACTGGGTTACTGGTACGCCTCACAACGGGAGGCGGGCCTCCATGAGGTTCGTTTCCAACTCGATCCAGCCATGTCGGGATTGATCATCGTTTCCCTCTCGGTGGATCGGCACCCCGTGACCAGAAAGGTGGTGGTGTGGCGGTAGGGATCTTCCCGGAATCACCACTGATCAATCATCCTACTACCGTCCGACCGCAATGCCCTGATAGTTTACCTCACCTTGGGCCCAACACCCTATCTTAGCGCTCTTCATTCAAAACCACCTCTCCATGCGTCAGCTGATTCTTTCCGCATTCCTTCTCCTCACGACTATTGCCTTTGCCCAGGAAAAAGACAAGAAAAAAGATTGGGACATCACTGATCCTGCCGGGGAGTGGAGTTGGAAACAGGCCAACTTTACCGTCGATGAAGGCACCTGGATGAATCTGGACGTCAGCCCCGATGGGAAGACCATCGCCTTTGACCTGCTCGGTGATATCTTTACCATGCCGATCTCCGGAGGCAAGGCGACACCCATCCGCACGGGATTGGCCTGGGAGGTACAGCCCCGTTTCAGCCCGAATGGCAAGCAACTCTCCTTCACCTCCGATGCAGGTGGTGGCGATAATATCTGGGTGATGAACGCCGATGGAAGCGATGCCCGCCAGGTGACCAAGGAAGACTTCCGCCTCCTTAACAATGCAGACTGGACCCCCGACGGCCAGTTCCTGATCGCGCGCAAGCACTTTACCTCCGGACGTTCCATCGGCGCCGGTGAAATGTGGATCTACCACACCAGCGGTGGCAGCGGTCTCCAGCTCACCGAAAAGAAAAACGAACAACAGGATGTCAATGAACCTTCCATCTCCCCGGATGGGCGCTATGTCTATTTCAGCGAGGACATGTATCCGGGAGGATTCTTCCAATACAACAAGGACCCCAACAGCCAGATCTATATCATCCGCCGGTACGACCGCCAGGAAGGCAAGGTGGAAGATATCATCGAAGGTCCCGGTGGCGCCTGCCGGCCACAAGTATCTCCTGACGGCAAGAAGATCGCATACATCCGTCGTGTGCGAGCCAAATCTGTCCTGTTTGTCCACCACCTGGAAACCGGGATGGAAGAGCGGATCTTTGACGGCCTGAGCAAGGACCAGCAGGAAGCCTGGTCGGTCTTCGGCGTGTATACCAGCTTTGACTGGACCCCGGACAACCAGTCCATCGTCATCTGGGGTGAGGGCAAGATCCACCGGGTCAATGTCGCCACAAAACAGTCCACGGTTATTCCATTCACTGTCGATGCCAAGCACACCGTGTCGAAGACACTGAGATTCCGGAACAATGCCTTTGACGATGAGGTGGAGGTCAAGGTGATCCGTCATGCAACCACCAGTCCGGACGAAAAGACCCTCCTCTTCAATGCCACCGGCCATCTGTGGCTGATGGACCTGCCCAATGGCACACCACGTCGCCTGACCAAGGATGGGGACCTGGAATTCGAACCCGCCTGGTCAGCCGACGGAAAGAAGATCGTCTATGTCACCTGGAACGATGAACAGATGGGCAGCATCCGGGTCTTTGACAAGACAACCGGAACCAGCAAAGCGATCACCACCGAAAAGGGGATCTATCGCACCCCATCCTTCTCGCCGGATGGCAAATGGATCGTGTACCGCAAGGATGACGGCAACATGCACCAGGGTTTCAACTACTGTAAGGAGCCGGGACTCTACCTCATCCCATCCAATGGCGGCGAGCACAAACTGCTGACTCCACAGGGTGAATATCCGGTCTTCAGCCAGGATGGCCAGCGGGTATTCTACCAGGCGGGCGGCTTCCTGTTTGGCTCCCTGACCAAGAGTTTTCAGAGTGTCGACCTCCATGGCCAGGACCTGAAAAAACATGCGGAGGCCAAATATGCCCAGCGGTTCTCCATCAGTCCGGACAACCAGTGGATCGCCTGGAGCGAACTGTACAAGGTGTATATCGCACCCATGCCGGCAACCGGAAAGACGATTGGCCTGAGTGCCGATACCAAGGCCGTACCCGTGAGCCAGGTGTCTCGCGATGCCGGGATCAATATCCACTGGAGCAGCGACTCTAAAAAGCTGCACTGGACCCTGGGCAATGAATACTTCACCGAGCCCCTCACCCGTCGCTTCCTCTTCCTGCAGGGCGCTGTGGATTCTATCCCCCCTCTGGATACCGTGGGCATGAAGATCAATTTGACACTGCCGGCTGACAAGCCGACCGGGGTGATCGCCTTTACCAATGCCCGCATTATCACCATGGAGCGGGACCAGGTCATCGAGCAGGGAATCGTTCTGGTCGAAAACAACAAGATCATCGGGGTGGGGACGGATGTCGAGGTGCCTCGAAATGCCAGGGTGATCAATTGCTTTGGTAAAACCATCATGCCGGGTATTGTGGATGTGCATGGCCACCTGGGCAATTTCCGATACGGCCTATCCCCTCAGAAGCAATGGGAATACTACGCCAACCTCGCCTACGGGGTGACGACCGCTCATGACCCCTCCAGTAATTCGGAGATGATCTTCTCTCAGAGCGAGATGATCAAGGCAGGCAAGATGGTGGGACCACGATTGTTTTCTACCGGTACCATCCTCTATGGTGCTGATGGGGATTTCAAGGCCGTCGTGAATAGCCTGGAAGATGCCCGATCGGCCATTCGCCGCACCAAGGCCTATGGCGCCTTCTCTGTCAAGAGTTACAATCAGCCCCGGCGCAACCAGCGCCAGATGGTCATCCAGGCCGCTCGCGAACTGGAGATCGAGGTGGTGCCCGAAGGTGGCTCCTTTTTCTACCACAACATGACCCAGGTCGTGGATGGACACACCGGTGTCGAACACAATATTCCTGTGGCACCGCTGTACAACGATGTGCTTCGCCTGTGGGCCAGCACGGACGCGCATAATACACCGACGCTGATCGTGAACTACGGTAGTGTGAACGGAGAATATTACTGGTACCAGAAGACCAATGTGTGGGAAAAGGACCGCTTGCTCAGCTTTACTCCCCGCCCCATCGTAGACAGTCGGGCGCGTCACCGCACCATGATCCCGGATGAGGAATATGAGAACGGACATATCCTGACCTCAAAGTCACTGAAAAAGCTCACCGATGCCGGCGTGAAGATCAACCTCGGCGCTCACGGCCAGCTCCAGGGATTGGGTGCACACTGGGAATTGTGGATGTTGGCTCAAGGAGGAATGACGAATATGGAGGCCCTGCAAGCGGCGACGATTAATGGTGCCGAATACCTGGGCATGGACCACCAGATCGGTTCGATCAGGGTGGGCAAACTGGCCGACCTGATCGTCATCGACGGCAATCCACTGGCGAATCTGCAGGACTCTGAAAATGTGCAGTACACCATGGTCAATGGCCGGCTTTATGATGCGGCCACCATGAACGAAGTCGGTAACCATGAAAGGTCGCGTGGTAAATTCTTCTTTGAACTTCCCGGTGGCAGCAACAGCTATCCGTATTTCAGCGAGACGCACAGCTTCATGGCGCCGAAGTGTGTTTGTGGAAAGTGATGAAGTGGAGGAGTTAAGGAGTGGAGGAGTTGAGGAGAAAGTGCACAAAATTGAACACCCCTGTTGGATTAGAACCCGACAGGGGCGTTTAATTTCTTCAACCTCCAGATGCAAAGGCATGAAAAAGAGCCTTGGCTGGAAAAGAACTTCACTTCATTTCTACAAGTCAGTCAGCGAAATATTTCGCCCGCAGGGCATCCCAGCGATTTTCATCGGCACGAAGAGAATCAAAACCATGATAGGTTTTGACATTCAAAAACGGATCTTCCGGATTGTAATGACTCTCCAGAGCTAATTCCAGATGTTCAAACGCTTTATCAATCGCATTTTGCTCATGATATAGCACTGCCTTACACAAGTCTCTTTTTTGCTTTTGGGCCAGAACCATCAAATTGCTCTTGTTGATGATCAACTCTGCCTCATCGGTACGATGATGCTCAATGCGATGCAATGCAATGCGCAATAATTTTTCAAATTCCTGATTGGCTTCCAATTGGCGCCCCTTAACAGCATAAATATTTCCCAGAAATACAATACCATCAACACAGGCAGAATCAATATCCATCAACTTGAGGAAAGTTTGCTCAGCCCTGTCAAAGTCTCCAATCGCGGCGTAGGAACTTCCCATTGTCATATAGGTGATAATCGAAGTCGAATCCAGAGCAAATGCCTTTTCAAAAAGTGCCTCGCCCTCGGCTACACGATTGGTAACCATGTAAATTCGCGCCAATCCGGCAAGACCTTGAACAAAGGTAGAATCCAATTCAACCACTCGCTCCGTATGCAGTTCTGCTTTGGCATACTGCCGGCTCTTCATGTATATATTCGCCAGATTGAAATTGGGATCCAGAAGGGTAGAATCCAGCTCCAGGACTTTTGTAAACTGAATAATGGCCTCCTCCAATTTACCTTGTCTGAAATAAATAATGCCCAGGTTACAAACAGGAGCACAAATGGTCGAATCCAATTGTATGGCCTTCAAATATTCCACTTCCGCATTCTCATAGTCTTCAGCCTTGAGATAATAATTTGCCTTATTCACAATATACCAGATATTGGTCTGGATTGCAGTTGAGTCTACCTGGTCAGCGAGGCCTAAAAAATAATGAGCTCTTTCAAGACTATGCAAACCTGTCAGTTGAAGATACATGAAAGCCAGACTGGAATACGGGCTAACCCAGGAAGGAGCTGCCTCTGTAGCCTTGGCCATATAATACTCTGCAGAATCTGCCTGAGCAAACTGAAAGAAATAGGCTATTCCCATAGAACGATAAACATGCGGAGACCCGGGCTGCCATTTTAAGGATGCCTGATATTTCTCCAAGATCTGCTCGCCCAGACGCTGATCTTTATTCCTGTTTTTAATATGCATTAAATACCCCTCAAAAAACAGTTTACGAGCTTGCAGTTCCGGGTACATGTAATGCTCCCTGGTGAGCAATTCGGAAGCCCGCTCAATATATTCAGGATATCTCTGGTATTTAGCCACCATATTTACCTTGGACAGGTTATTTTCATCCGGATCATCGATCAACCAGTTGTTAAGCACTTGTTGAGCATCATCCTGAAGGGCCGCCGCATAATTGCGTCGCATACTGGCATGAAGTCTCTCCAGTGAAGACTCCCTGATCAATTGCCGATAATAGACATCGGCACAGTCATCTGTTACCTCCCCGAAAGCGTCATATAAAAATCTTTTTTCCAATAATGATTTCTTAAACGAGAAGTACATCCGGATGATTTGGGAATCTGCCCGGGCGAGGACATCCTCCTCAATACCTCTTGAATCGATTGCAGCAAACTGTTGAATCACTTCTGACTGCCCTTTCCTGACCTGTGCCAGTATATGCGGAGAAACCGTCGAAATCAATTCCATATTCCCCCCGACAGTCATGGGGTTCTGATTTTGAGGTGCGGCCTCAGGTGTAACATGATCTTCAATATATCGACCGATCTCCTTCAGGTTTACCTGTTGATCACCATTATCGTCGGCCATGCCATAGAGACCATTGAGCAGATGATAACTGAAGGCGCCACGACCTCCGCCCCATTGTTCACCCTCAATGCTGTATTCATCCGGCTGACAGGAAAGGATCTTTATTTCATTGACATACTGTTTAGCCAGGTTGGCAGCGGTTGCCTGAGATCCCCCTATTCCGCTCCCCGAGAGTTTACCTGCCCGGCAGGCATCGGTAATTAACAACACCTTCGCTTTGTTTTGAGTAGAGAGGGTTGATACCACATCCTGCAAATCCCTGACATTGAAGGCCCCACCAGCCATGTACACCCTGGAGGGTGCATCCCAACAAAGCAAGTATCCAGGTTGCGTTATACTCCTTTTTTCAACATCGCCATGTCCTGAAAAATAAATGATGACCCTGTCGTTTTCCTGAACGACCTCCCAAAGCCAATCCAGGGCGATCGCAAATTGAGCAGCTGTTGCATTCCCATTGATCAAGATCTTCAGATGGTCTTCATCGAGACTACCACCGGCATCCGATTGCAGGAATCCGGCAAAAGCAATTGCATCTGCAAATCGAAGATCGGGAATGGCAGCATCCTGGTAGTCGGAGATACCGACGACGACAGCCCAGGTATCCCCTCCTAATGAGGCGTCAGTAGATGAAACTGGCTGCAACCCTTTGGTTTGTTGTGAAAACAGGGACACCGGCATCAGGGCCAGGCCAAGCAGGATAGATCTCCACATAACACATGTTTATTTGCGGCCTGCTTGCCCCGTTGTCAATGGTTGAGGAGGTCAGTTTCGTTAATATAAGTAATAAATGGGAAGTCACACCCCTACTATCGGGATGCATTTGACCGTCCCATCATCCGCTTTCCCTATCTGAGAAATAGTTGTGCGCAAGGGCCATCCAGCCAGGATCCTTCTGCAGGACTTCAAAATCAGCTTGTATTGTGAGATATCCCTGCCCGGATCTCTATTTACAACTTCCTTTCCAACCCCTTTTCGAGGTGGTGGCAGCCCTCGTCCAATCTGATTTTCATGATGCACCATTGGGCCCGATGGATATAGGTGTCCGGAAAATCCGGCATCCTGTCGATCAATTCATTCAATTCCTTTCTTGCCGCTTCCAACCAGCCGGAGAACGAAGGAACTGTGCGAAGGCATTGGCATCCCGATGCGCAAAACGCAAATCCGGTATCCGCTCATCCTGATAATCAGAAATTCTCACCACCACGACATAAGTCGATCCCTGATCAGACAATGATCCAGATTGTAAGGGTGTAAGGCCCTTTTCCTGAGCGTGCAGCAAAATTGGCTTGCCCACCAGAAATAGGGTTAGAAGTTGTTTCATGGCCTAAACAGGTAAAACCAGAATGTATGAGAAAAATGGTTAAAGGTGTACTGATCAACGAAATGTGGAATGCCTTTGTATCCATTTATTCTATGAACGCCGCGATGGCTTTACCTGTATTCAGTATTTCACCTGACCCCAGTTGCACGGCACCAAAATGTGTGTTTTGGAATTGATGAGGTGACAGAGTTTAGGCGTGTGTGCTGTAAATACGTTTAAAAACACCTCGCCTGGCGTGACGGAGTTCTCCTACCTGGAGGAAAACGACTCTTGGCATCAAATATCGCCTGACTAATACTCGGGCCTGTGATGACGCAACTTGGTCTGGATAAATGAAAAACGGGATTTAAACCACTCATGAATCTCGTCCAGGGTCAATCCGCCGCGGGGATATTCCTGTATCCACATCCTAACATCTATGAGCAGAATGGTTTCCTGGTCTTTCGGCGAAACGGAAACATCCTGCATGGTAAAGGAATGCCAGTAGGCACCACCAGTTCCACTGCCTTCCTTAGGGGTCAATGGCTGCCAATCCACGATCACATTTTCGTATACATCCCGTAGTCGTACCTCAGATGGAAAATAAGTCCCATAAGAACCAAACTCCGCACTAAAGGAGACTGGACTGTGGGTACAGACTTCAAAATATGCGTATGAATATTCGTAATCGATCCAGCCATTTGAATGTACTGTGGCCTGAGATGCCGGATTTACCAAAGATGTCGTTCCTTGTTCCCGGATCAACGACTCCTCCTGACACTTGTTTTTTTCCTTTTCGCAAGAGATCGACAGGACTGATGCAAAAAGCAACAGCCAGAGACCTTGCCTGACTATTCCAGTTATGTGTAGCATGGTCAGCCGTATTTGTGAACACTGCATCAGGCACGACCAACGAGCGGCAAACAAATGGTGGCGGATATTGCCGCTTTTTGTCCATGTGATCAGAGCTCTTAGAAGAAATCGCATTTAGCCGCCACTCTCCTGCTCCGTCTGAAAGGTCAGATATAACATACCTTTCAAAAAAAGAACAATCGTGCAGGAGAAATAGTGCCTTCATCAGGGTCAGAAATCAACCTGATGGGATCAAACATTCAACCTGGTCATGACACCAGACAAACTGAATCATCTCTTTCGAAGGATCGACCGAAAAACAGACGACCAGTTGAGAAATTGAAATACTCTTATCAAGGGGGTGATTGACAACCCTATCGGAGCCCTTCCGGAAAGAACTCCCTCAGCAGTTCCTCCCATCTTGATTCCTTGCGCAGCTCCATGAAATCCGGGTCATCCTGCACATCCTGGATGGATAAAATACCATTGCCTATGCCCTTCTCCAAGCCCTGTTGGAAATATACCCAAGCTTGTTCATGCCGTCCTTTTTTCAGGGCCCATTTGGCGAGGCACACATAAACATCCGGATCATCCGGAGTCAGGACTACCGCCCGATCCAGGGAAGACTTTGCTTCTTTGAGTTGACCAGAAAGATGCATCTGTGCATCCCCCAGAATGCAGTGTAATCGACCAATGTCAGGTCCATATTCCATGGCTTTCAAACAGGCCTTTTTACAAAGCTCCCAATCCCGCCTTTTTTGATAGGTGATCGCCAGATTGGCATGAAACATCCAATAGGTAGAATCAATACGAAGCCCCTGCTTCAGAATTTCTTCCCCTTCCTTCAGCAGTGAAGTCTTATTGTAGAGGACGCCCAGGCTATTGTATGCACAGGGAAAACAGATCCCGTTCCCGGATGATCGGATGGTTTTTAAAAACCAATATTCCGCCTGGTCAAATTGATCATGATCCTTATACAGGATGGCTTTATTGTACCAGACCACGACCGAAGTGGAGTCGACCTGACCCGCCATATCCAGGAGTTCTTCCGCCTTATCAAACTGCCCCAGGCGAAAGATGTAGAAACTCGACATGGCCAGATAGGGCTCCACCCAGGAGGGGATCAGATCTTTCGACTTTTGAAAATAATACATGGCCGTATCCAGCTGGTCTGCTTCTGCACAACGGATCAACTCCACCATGGCCAGCGGCATTTCCGGCTGCAGCTCCAATGCCTTCCAAAAATAGGGGGGCCGTTCATTCCGCTTTTTACGCAATCTGCCTTCAAAAAAGTATTTCCGGGCCTTCAGTGGCTTGTACATATAATGCGTTTCCCCCAATAGTTCAGCAGCACGCTCCAGGTAGGCCGGGTAATTTTGATACAATACAGATGGGCCCACCCCTTTTAAGATCTGTTTTGTCAGACCGGAATGCAGCATGGTATTCATCTCTTGCTGCGCCTCATCTTGCAATGCGGCAGCATAATTCCTGCGCATTGTCGAATACATTCGATTTAAAGAGGGCTCCTGGATCAGTTTTTGGAAATAGGCTTCCGCGCAATCGTCGTCAGGAAACAGGAATCGCTTTTCTTTTATCGCCCGTTTGAACGCCTGATATGTTTGGACGAGGCTGTCATGCAACCCGGCCAGCACTTCTTCTTCCATACTCCTCGATTCGACAGCCGTAAACAATCTGATCCTCTCTTTGTCTCCTTCCTTCATTTGCCCTAATAGTTCCGGATCAACCCGGGTCAGCAATTCCCGCTTGTTCCCGACCGTCATCGGATTTTGCTGTGCAGGTGCCACTTCTCTGGTGACATGATCCTCCAGATACCGGCTGATCTCTTTCAGGTCGATCCACAGATCAACATTTCCATCAGCAAGTCCGTATAGCCCTTCGATCAGATGATAGCTGAAGGCCCCGTGGCCACCGCCCCACTGCATGCCCTCCATACTGTATTCATCCGGCTGGCAGGACAGGATCTTGACTTCATTTCCATATTGTTTTGCAAGATGGGCAGCTGTCGCCTGCGACCCCCCGATGGCACTACCCGATAGCTTCCCGGCCCGACAGGCATCGGTGATCAGCACAACTTTTGCCTTGTTCTGCACGGACAGGGTTGAGATCACATCATTCAGATCGCGGACATTCAGGGCCCCACCCGCCATATACACCTGTCCGGGTGCATCCCAACACAGCAGATAGCCCGGCTGGGTGATGCTCTTGCGTTCTACATCTCCATGTCCGGAAAAATAAATAATGACCCGATCCTGCTCACCCGCCACTTCCCACAGCCAGTCCAGCTGCATGGCAAATTGTGCGGCGGTAGCCTGTTCGTTCAACAGTACTTTCAGGTGATCTTCATCCAGGGCACCACCGGCAGGAGATCGCAGGAATTGTGCAAAGGCCGCGGCATCGCGATGCGCAAAATGCAGGTCCGGGATCCGTTCATCCTGATAATCGGAAATACCGACCACCACCGCATAGGTCTGACCACTTTCCGGACTACTGTCCCGGAAGGAAGGCGACAGACCTTTTTCCTGGGCATGCAAGGAGCTGGTGAAAAAAAGGATCAGCCAAGCCCACTTAAAAAAACGGTGGGTACTCATGTACAAGTTGATTGGACCTGATGTGTAATCCCCAATTTACTGAAAACCAGGGACTCACCGAAAGTGCGGGACGTCCAACCTTCCTCCTTTGACCAGGGAATAGCCCCTTGACTGCGTTACACTGACCTGTTTTCCTGCATCAGACCTTTTCCAGGGTCTCGAGCAGGAATCCCCAGAATTTCTGGACAGAACTCACCTGCACCTTTTCATCCGGGGAGTGTGCGCCACGGATATTGGGACCAAAGGAGATCATTTCCATTTTGGGGTAATTGGTGCCCAGGATACCACACTCCAGCCCTGCATGGCAGGCGTTGACCTTGGGTTCCTCCTTGTAGCGCTTGCGATACAGATCGGCCATCAACTTGACGATCTTGGCCTCCGGCCTGGGTGTCCATCCGGGATAGGAACCATCAAATTCGACATCTGCGCCGATCAGTTCAAAGGTCGACCGAATGGCTTCCGCCAGGTCAAATTTTTCACTTTCCACAGAACTACGGGTCAAGCACATGATGGTATAGCTGCCATTTTCTACGATGACACGAGCCAGATTGTTGGAGGTCTGAACCAGGCCCGGAATGTCCGGACTCATCCGATAGATCCCGTTCGGACAGGCATAGGTGGCACGCAGGAGGTCATATTGAAAATCCTCGCCCAGCACCTGTGCAGGCGTATCTGTCGCTTCGAAGACAATGTTCAACCCCGGGTCGGTGGTATGATGCTCTTCCTGGAGGACCGCCTGCTTGTTCGCCACCCATTGACGGAAGGCTGCCTCCTGGCTGTCAGGGATCAGGACAGTAGCAAAGGACTCCCGCGGAATGGCATTTCGCAGGCTGCCACCATCAATGCTGGCGATGCGCAGACCCATCTTCTGGTCCGCCTGATAAAGCAGCCGGTTCATCAGTTTGTTGGCATTCCCGCGTCCCTTATGAATATCCATGCCCGAATGTCCGCCAGTCAGGCCACGGACCCCGATACGGAAGGGACTCATCCCATCGGGAACGTTTTCCGTCGGATAGTCTCCGGTGGCAGTTACGTCCACTCCACCGGCACAACCGATGGTCAGTTCGTCATCATCTTCGGTATCCAGATTGAGCATGATCTTTCCGTCCAGCATTCCGCCCTGCAGGGCCATTGCACCCGTCATTCCCGTTTCTTCATCAATGGTGAAGAGGGCTTCCAGGGGCGGGTGAGGAATATCCGTCGAACTGAGCAACGCCATGATGGCGGCGACCCCGATCCCGTTGTCGGCACCCAGTGTCGTCCCATCCGCATAGACCCAGTCGTTATCCAGGATCATCTTGATCCCTTCTTTGGCGAAATCGAAGACCGTATCCGCATTTTTCTGGTGGACCATATCCAGATGGCTCTGGAGGACAATGGTGGTTCGCCCTTCCATGCCCTTACTGGCCGGTTTCTTTATGATGACGTTTCCGGCATCATCCACTACCGTCTTCAATCCCAGGCCCTTTCCAAAGGCTTCCATAAAGGCGATGACCTGTTCTTCCTTCTTGGAAGCCCGGGGTACAGAGTTGAGATCAACAAAATGATTCCACAGCGCTTTGGGTTCGAGAGAGCGAATATCTTTTGACATATCGAGATGCATTTTTCAGGCCCCCAATATAGGAATTGTGCCCCTGACCCGTGCAGCCAGAGGAGATGATTTCAAACGGAATGAAATTTCAGCTGGTATCTCCTGCGTTCTGTCAGAAGTTGACCGGACAGATTCCCGCCTTCCGGAAATTTCCGCAATTTGCAGGCGTTCAAATGCTCAGAAAAAAGCCTCCTTATGCTCCGGATCTTCCTTTTCCTCACCCCGTTCTTCTGCTTCCTCTTCCCCGGAACGGTATTCACCCAGGTCAAGCTACTCCAGTCGGGACCGATGGTCGGATACTCCGAGATGAGCGAGGTGCTGGTTTGGGTGCAAACAACGGAGGCCGCCAATGTCCGCATAGAGTATGCCATAAAGGGTAAGCGCATGCGGCCTCTCTCGACCATGACCGTCATGACCCACCGTGACCAGGCATTCGTCGCCAAGCTCATTGCCGACCAGCTCGAACCAGGGCACACCTACGTCTACCAGCTCTTCATCAATGGGATCGCAGTAGAGTTGCCTTATCCGACCGAATTTCAATCCCAATCCCTCTGGCAGTGGCGCGAGGATCCTCCTGCATTCTCCATGGCCGTGGGAAGTTGTACCTATATCAATGAACCGGAAGTGGATCGGCCCGGGGATCCCTATGGCCTGGATATGGGCATCTTTGGATCGATCACCGAAAAGTCGCCCGACGCCATGCTCTGGCTGGGTGACAATATCTACCTCCGGGAGGTCGACTGGTTTACCCGGACGGGTATTCTGCACCGATATACCCATATGCGGTCCCAGCCCGCCCTTCAGCCCTTGCTGGCCAATATCCATCATTATGCGATCTGGGATGACCATGATTACGGACCCAATGACTCTGACCGCACCTTTATTCACAAGGACAAGACCCGGGATGCTTTCGAGCTGTTCTGGGGAAACCCGACGACTGGACTACCCGGGAAGGCAGGGATCACCTCCTACTTCCAATGGGCCGATCTTGATTTTTTCCTGATGGACAACCGAACCTTTCGCAGTCCGAACAACTGTCAGACCTGTAAACCTTCCCTGTTGGGAGAGGACCAGCTCAACTGGTTGATCGAATCCCTGACCACGAGCAATGCCCCGTTCAAGATCGTGGCCATTGGCGGACAGGTCCTGAACCCAGCGGCCCGATTTGAGAACTATGCCAACCGCCATGCCCCTGAACGAACGGAGTTATTGCGGCGGATCGAGGAGGAGGGGATCAAAGGCGTCATCTTCATCAGCGGCGATCGGCACCATACTGAATTGAGCCGGCTGACCTTTGACTCCGGTATTGATGTCTATGACTGGACCGTTTCTCCGCTGACTTCAACGCCGGTCACAAAAAACGAACACGAGGGCAATACGCTTCGCATGGGAGGGACGTATGTCAATGAGCAGAATTTCGGGATCCTGGATGTTTCGGGGCCCCGGCATGAGCGGGCACTGACCATGTCAGTCTTCGACAAGGATGGTAAGCTGTTGTGGAAACGGAAGGTCTTCCAGGCAAAATAAGATTTCAGTAGCGACCTTTTTGCATGGGTCAACTTTATATTGCTGACATAAAAAAAGAGGACCCGGTCAAACCGAATCCTCTTTAGGTCTGGTTTCAATATCTCTGAGGAGACCTCAGATCACATTGAATCCTCATGTTTTGATCAGGCGCGCATGTAGCGAGCTACAACCGTTCCTGAGCGATCCTTCACCAGGATACCGCGACGGCCCTTTGCGTCCTTCACCAGTTCCAGCATAACTGGAATGTCCTTTCCATCCTCAGTGGTGTAGATTCCTCCCCATCCACCTCTCTTGGTCTTGCGCACATCGTGCAGACCAACAGCAGAATTAGACAGACCATCATCAGGAGAAGTGTCAGAAGCACCTGCACCGGAAGTAGCAGCACCTCCTGATCCATCTGACAAACTATTGCCGCCAGTGGTAGCATCGATGCCAGTTGCAGATACAACTGCAACTGCGTCAGAACCAAACAGCTGGTACGTGCCGTAGGCATCACTTGGGATGGAAGAATCTGTCTGAGCCTGAAGAGCAACTCCAGTGAAAGCGAAACAGATCAAAACAAGAAATAGATTTTTCATAAAACGAGCATTTAGGGTGTGATAAAATGGATAATAGAACATGTTCGACAATTGCTTTTGCGATTTCTTTTCAGAGGTGCATCCAGCTGTCTCACGTATCTATGACACCTCAAATTAGCAAAAGATACAGGCAACGATAAAAAAACCTGAAAAAAAGTTCCTAACCCGTTGCCGTCGGGAACGAATTCATCCAAAGGCCTGTTTGCGTGGGCGAATATTCGCAATACAGCATCGGGCCGAATCACCATTGTCCGTGTACCTTTGCGGCCTATTCCCGATCATGATAGCCTACGTACAGGTATTGCTCCTCACCTCGATTATCCGGCTGATCCCCTGGTGGCTACTGCCATGGATATCCCGTACCCTGGCCTTCATTCTGTTTCATGTGGTGCGGTATCGAAGGAGGGTGGTCTTCGACAATCTGGCCCTGGCCCTTCCATCTGAAAGGCACAGACATCGCCAGATCGCCTGGTCCTGCTACCGGAATCTTGCTGCGATCACCCTGGAGACCTTCAAAGGATATTCCTCTTCAGTCGAAGAGATCCAGAAGCATTGTGCGATCGAAAACCCGGAATTGATCGAGGGGCTGATCCGCCAGGGACGATCCGTGCTGATCGCAGCCAACCATTTTGGCAACTTTGAATTCGCTGCACTGACCATTCCGAACGGGTTGAGTGTGCCGACCATCGGCATCTGGAAGCCATTTAAAAATGCCCGCATCAGTGCGTTCATTCACAAAAACAGGGTCAAGGGCGGCATGACCCTGATCCCTGCGAATGGAGCCATCAAGAATCTGACGGAGTTGGGGAAGAACCAGCCTCATGCCTCCTTCTTCCTGGCCGATCAATCGCCGTCGAATGCAGAAAAAGCCCATTGGGTCGATTTCCTGGGTGTGGACACGGCATTTATTCCCGGGGTAGAGCTGGTATCACGAAAGCTGGACATTCCGGTCGTCTATGCGGCCATGCGACGTCTTCGACCCGGGAAGTATCGGATACGATATCACCTGATCGCAGACCACCCCGCTACCCTGCCGGAAGAGGAGATCACCCGGCGATATGCACAGATGATCGAAGCTGACATCCTGGAGGACCCAGGCAGTTGGCTCTGGACGCACAAGCGGTGGAAAAGGGTGCGGCCCGCACACCTGCCCAAAAAGGTCATCTAGACCCCGAGGGCTTTTGCGGCGCGCTCAAAGGTCTCCGGCCTCACATAGATCACGTACCCGAACATCCCTTTGCCATCACTGACACCGCTGGAGGCAAAGACATTCACCTTGGCCCTGAATATTTTCTCATGTACAGCTGACAAGGCGCCCAGGTCATCATCACCCTGTACCAGAAAGGCCTGGTGTGGGCCATCCATGGTCAGTCCGATCTTGAAGGTCGCCTGTTGAAAGGCGGCATCCTCATCCGGGAAAATAGTCAGCTGTGTCTTGTCCGGCCCCACAGGAATAGCGGTAAAGGCCATCAGGTTGATACCCAGTGCAGCCAGTTGAGAAAGGAATGTGTACGACTCTCCCGGCTGGTCGCGTACCATCATGTAGTAATAGGTTACTCGGCGGATTTGGAAAGCCATTTTCAACGTTATTTGGGATCATGAATAGCCATAAAACCATTCGTGGCCAGATGGCAAATCGACCTCTGAATTTAACTGAAAATTTGGAATTCTCCGAGTGCATTCCACACTATCCTCATAAATAGAACGAATCTTCCTGATGGCGGTTAAACGGCCATTCCAGCTTTTGTCCCTTCTTCGATCGCCCTCTTGGCATCCAGTTCTCCGGCAATTCTGGCTCCACCGACGACATGGACGGGAAGTCCCCGTTCCCGACAGATCCCGACCAGGTCATTCTGCTCCACCTGGCCCGCACAGACCACGATATGATCTGCTGGAAAGAGGTGTGGTTTGCCCTTGACTTCCGCGTGCAAGCCGTCCTCGTCAATGCGGATATACCTGACCTGTCCGAATGTTTCAACGCCATTCTTTTTCAGGTGCATGCGATGTACCCAGCCTGTGGTCTTGCCCAGTCCCGCACCAAATTTTCCCGTAGACCGATAACAGATCGTTATGCTCCTTCCTGAAGGACGGACGATCGGTGGCTGCAACCCTCCGCGGGTGGACAGGGAATCGTCTACACCCCATTCATCGAGGTAATGATCGGTTTGGTCTCCGCCCCCGATCAGGTAGGTGGCCATATCCACCCCGATGCCTCCAGCCCCGATGATCACGACCCGTTTGCCGGGAGTATGATCGCCGCGGAGGACCTCATCGTAGTACAGGACCTTCGGACTGTCCATGCCTGGAATAGTCGGTCGGCGGGGCCGAACCCCAGAGGCCATGATCACTTCGTCCCACCCTCCGGTTTGCAGAACCTCAGCCGTGACCTCCGTGGAGACATGAAGGACCACTCCGGTCTCGACCATCCGCTGGGCATAGTAGCGGATTGTTTCGGCATAATCGGCCTTCCCGGGAACCTGGCAGGCCAGATTGAACTGACCGCCGATCCTGGAAGCAGAATCATACACATGCACGTCATGCCCCCTTTCTGCAGTGGTCACGGCTGCGGCACATCCCGCCGGTCCGGCACCCACCACCAGGATCTTTTTCGGGGCAGCGGCAGCATGGATGGCAAATTCTTCCTCCCGGCAGGCGGCCGGATTCACCAGGCAGCTGGCTTCCTTTCGTTCAAAAATATGATCCAGGCAGGCCTGGTTGCAGGCAATGCAGGTGTTGATACTCCCGGGCTTGGCCTGGCGGGCCTTTTTGGGCAATTCGGGATCTGCCAGCAGGGGGCGGGCCATGGAGACCATATCCGCCTCCCCTCTGGCCAGGATGTCCTCTGCCACTGCGGGCGTGTTGATGCGGTTGACCGCGATCAGCGGGATATCGATCTCTTTTTTCATCCGCGCTGTCACCCAGCTGTAGGCGCCACGTGGTACGACAGAGGCAATGGTCGGCACCCGGGCTTCATGCCACCCGATCCCTGTATTGATTACGTTGACGCCTGCCTCCTGGACGGCCTTGGCCTGAATGACCACTTCGTCCCATGTGTTCCCGTCTTCTACCAGGTCGAGCATGGACAATCGATAGATGATCAGAAAGTCTTGCCCCACCTGCTGGCGAATGGCCCGGATGATCTCCAGCGGAAATCGAATGCGCCCATGAATATCCCCGCCCCATTCATCCGTCCGCTTGTTGGTTCGGGGCACGGTAAACTGGTTGATCAGATAGCCTTCGGAGCCCATGACCTCAACACCGTCATAGCCGGCTTCACGGGCCAGTGCAGCGGCCCGGGCAAAGTTGGAGATCGTATTTCGGATTCCACGCTCTGACAGGGCAAACGGCTTGAACGGACTGATCGGTGACCGCAGACTTGAAGGAGCCACTACAAACGGATGGTAGCCGTACCGCCCGGCATGCAGGATCTGCATGGCAATGCGTCCACCCGCATCATGAACAGCGGCAGTGATCTCCTGATGATGCCGGACATCCTTTGAGGAGGCCATCCTGGCACCGAACGGTGCCAGCCAGCCCTGGCGGTTGGGGGAGATCCCTCCCGTAACGATGAGGCCGACCTCCCCTTTGGCCCGGGCACGATAAAATGCCGCGAGTCGCCTGAACCCGCCATTCGCTTCTTCCAGGCCGGTATGCATGCTCCCCATGAGGATGCGGTTGGGGACGGTGATCGGTCCGAGATCCAGGGGAGAGAAAAGATGAGGGTAGGACATCAGGGAGCTGTGGATTCCCGATAAAGATACATGAAGGCCGGATTGCCCGAAACCCCTGAACCGAGATTACCCCACGGACGCGGTTCATGGTCCGTTTACATGTATGTTTGACACCTTCAACCTGTTCCACATGAAAACACCCATTCTAAACCTTCTCCCCCTGCTCTTGCTCCCGATCCTGGGATTTACCCAGACCCAGCTCCCCAATGCCGACCTCGAACAGTGGACCCTGGCGGTCAATGGGACCGACTCCCTGATCGGCTGGTCGTCCAGCAATGCGGTGGTGATCCCGCCCGTCCAGTCACTTTACCAGGAGAAGAATGCGTGGGAAGGCAAATTTGCCGCCAATGTGGTCACTGCTCCGTTCGGTTTTGTCGGGTATTCCACGGTCGGCGTCCTGGTCAACGGCGAAGCGACCTTCAGCTATGGCGGAGGCGGTGGCGGGGCCAATGTCGATTATAAAGCCGGTGGTGGAACACCACTGACCCAAAAGCCACTGGCACTGACCGGGTATTACCGCTCGGAAACCCTGTCGCCCGGAGATCAGCCCCTGGCCAGGGTCTATCTGACCGCGACTGATCAGGCATCTGGTAAAAGAGACACCGTCGGAACCGGACAACTGGTCTTCCCTCCATCCTCCACATACGGTCCCTTTGTCATCCCCATCCAGGATCTGCTCCCCGGTGTCGATCCCGATACCATCCTGACCATCTTCTACTCCTCCGATCCTATTGATGTGGACCCGATAGGCGTCTGGAGCAATCTGTACCTGGACAGCCTGCACCTGGTGTACCCGACCACTGGCACCAGCCACCCCGGCCAGGGGAACCCAGCGGACTTCACGGTCTACCCCAATCCGGCGACCAGTCAATTCACTGTGACTTGTCCCTCATGCGAGATGCAGGGCCTGGAACTGATCTCCATGGACGGGAAGGTGGTGCAGTCCATCGTATGGAACACCCCCGCAAATCAATGGACGATGATCACAGACGGCCTGCCCGAAGGCAGCTATCTCCTCCGTGTCCAATTGCAGGATGGTTTTTCTCTTCAGAAACTGCACATCCAGGGTCTCTGAATCCGAGGTCCAGGATGGATGTTGTAGATTGGGGACAAACTCATGATACAATGACCTCAGAAGCAGATCGAAAGAAATACCAGGAATGGCATGCGGATCCCCAGAATTGGAAATTGGGCATCTTCTACTACAATAAGGAAGATAAACGGATCCTGCCACCAAAGCGCATTGGCTGGATGGGCTGGACCATCAATTTTGCCAATCCGTGGTCGGTCCTAATCTTCGTATTCCTCTTGTTGATCATTGCCATTCTGACCATGGCTTTCTAGCACGTCCGGTACCATAAGGTCTTGCTGCAGTGCCTCGTTCAACTTGCCTTCGTCACCGTCACAAGGTGTACTTTTCATGGCCTCCACGGCTACCGTGAAGCGATGTTTTCAAGTTCAATAGCCCCCTCCTATGTTTGCTGTCATTTATTCCTTCAACATCATTCCGGAAAAAGAAGATCAGTTCATTCACGCCTGGCATGAACTCACCCGATTGATCTATCAACATGAGAACAGTTATGGCTCCCGTTTGCACCGGGAGGAAGAAAACCGGTATATCGCCTATGCCCAATGGCCGGATAAAGCCACCTGGAAAAATGCGGGACCAAAGCTCCCTCCCGAAGCCGACCCATTTCGGCGTCAGATGCGCGACTGTTGCCAGGAGATCAAAACGCTGTACGAAATGGAGTTGGTCGATGATCAACTGGCCCAACATCCATTCTCCCTGATGGGTCAAAAATCATGAAGAAAGGGATCCTGCGAGAGGCGACCGTTGACGATATTCCGGCCATTCAGTTTGTGCGGAATGCCGTACAGGAAAACAGGCTTTCGGACCCGGGAAGAGTCACCGATAAAGATGTCCGTCAGTATATCCTGCACCGGGGAAAAGGATGGGTCTATGTGCATGAAGGCCGTGTTGTGGGGTTTGCAATAGGAGATCTTCAGGATGCCAATATCTGGGCATTGTTTGTTTTACCCGAAGCCGAACGAATGGGCATCGGTCGACAGCTCCACGATACAATGGTCAACTGGATGTTTGCGAAAGGTATCGGGACTCTCTGGCTCAGTACTGATCCTGGGACGCGGGCAGAGGCATTCTATCGAAACGCCGGATGGATTGAAAAGGGAAAAACGAATTCCGGAGAGGTCTATTTTGAGCTGTCTCGCCCCAGGTCCTGAAGTCCTGAAGTCAATATTTTCTGCTATCTTTCTTTGGTCACCTTTATCCAAGTACGAAAAGCAGACCATGAAAGACGTTTATCTCATCCTTCATTTTATTGGCCTGGCCATGGGTTTGGGCACCAGTTTTGCCAATCTTTTTTTAGGGCGCTCTCTTTCCAAACTGCCCAGGGAGGAAGCGATGAAGATCTCGATGCATACCAGTGTCCTGGTCAAAATGGGACTTACCGGATTAGGCCTGCTTATTGTCTCCGGGGTTCTGCTATTGATCCCTGAATGGGAGACCCTCTCCCACTGTGCTTTTTTTCTGACGAAACTGGCCCTGGTTGCCGTCCTGACCTTTCTGATCCTGCGGATCAATGGGCATATTCAGGATGCGAAAATCGGAGACCCTGAAATCCATATGGCCAAAATCCCATTGCTTGGTAAACTTTCCTTTATCATTTCGATCATCATCGTCGTTCTTGCGGTTCTTGTCTTTCATTGATCGTTCGTCCTGCACCTCTTTAAAACCACACTCATTATGGCTTCTGGTACGCCCCAAAATCCCTGGAAACTGACCACTCCTCCCGGCTCATCTGCCTATGAAATGTATCGGGACCAGAAGGATGGAACAGATGTGATCGTCTGTGTTGTCGGGAAAACAAAACTGCTGTATGATGCCCGATGTATTGACGACCTGCACGCCATGCTGAAAGCACACGGCGACTGGATGGACATGGGGGGATGCGATGAGCAGAAACCCGCCAAGGAAAATACCGTGGAAGCCTGGGGCCGATCAGAACATAATCCTGTGGGAGGATGGTATGGATTGAAAAAAGGACTGCGCGGACGATTCGGGGTGTACCTCCCCCCTTTGCTCGAGCATCTTGGCCTGGCCGAGATCACCCACGAAAAGCGCAACAATAAAATGCGCGCAATTTAAAAGCATCTTCTTTTCTAAAAGAAAATCAACTGCATGAAACAGTTTCTTACACTTGTCATTGTATCTGTTCTATGCGGATTGAGCCACGCACAAACTACTGGCAGTTTTCAACAGACGATTACATTCGAACAACCGGATTATTCCTTTACGCGAACCCTGTACTTTCATGTCCCGGACAATTATGATGAGAACAAGGATTACAAACTCGTCGTCGGATTCAGGGGTGGCCCTCATGTGAATGCCGGGCAATTTCGCGACCAGCTTGCCTTCCTTTCGGACAGCCTGGAGGCCATCATCATGTGCCCGGAAAATTCGGGGCATTTCTGGAATCAGGAAGGACTCACCAAGCAACTTTTCAGATATTCGGTGGATACGACCCTGGCACAATATTCCATCGACACCAATTTCATTTACCTCACCGGCCTTTCTTACGGCGGCCGTCATGCGGTCATTGTGTCTATGGATACTGACAATGGCCCGATTCCCCCTTTGCGGGGAGTCATTCCATTTGCTGCCGGTTCTGACAGCCAGCTGGAACCGGACTATAACGACATCGAGGACTTCCCACCGGCCTGTATTTGTATTGGATTAAATGACAGTCAGAATTTCATCACTGTTTCCCAGACCATACATGCGGATATCCAGGCAAACGGCGGCACCTCCTTGCTGAATGAAATTCCGGGAGTAGGCCATACGGTGGCCTTTCCCACCTATCCGCAAGAAATGATGAAGTGCCTGAATTTTATTGAGGACCACCACCAGTCGACCGCGATTAAAAACCATTCTGGAGACATCGTCCCACTGTCCATTGTCCCCAATCCTGCAACGGATCTGATCGCCCTTTTTGGTCCTGATCCGGGAACGGTGTTGCAGGTTGATATCCTGACCCACTCGGGTGTGATCGTCAAATCAATAACGGGCTATCCTGCGGTGATATCGGTTGCTCCATTTCCACCTGGCATGTACTGGGTCAGCCTGATCACTCCTTCAGGCCCGGTCACCAGGCCCCTGGTCATCCTTGAATAAATGCCTCCTCATCTTTCTTCAGATAAAAACAATTTACTGAATTGACCAATGATGAATTTCGAACATTAGCCCTTGGCTATCCCGAGGCGGTCGAATCCCCGCATTTTGATCGGGCTTCATTTCGCGTCCGGAAAAAAATATTTGCGACGCTGGTGGAAGATCAGGAACTGGCCTGTTTGATGCTCACCCCGGAAGATCAGGATGTCTTTGTGGCCATGGGTAAGGATGCTGTCTATCCGGTGCCTAACAAATGGGGTGAAAAGGGGGCGACCTATCTGGACCTTCGGAATGCGGAGCCCCAGCTGATCGCAGATGCGCTGGAGGCGGCCTATCGAAAATTTGTTCCTGGTTAACTCAGGTCTATCACCCCAATTTTGACTATTATTTCTCTGTGCTGCTAGATTTGGATTGAACTATTCATCCTAAATTTATACGATGCCAAACACCAATCAATGAATCGTATTCTTTTCAGTCTCATGTTCCTGCTGTCATGTTCTTTGGCAACTACTCAATCCTGTTTTCCAATTGGATCTGCATGGTCTGGAAATTTTAACGGGTTTGCTGGCGCTGGAATCTGGAAAATGACAGCAGGGGAGGACGTTTGGATCCAGGGACTTCTTTGTCAGTCTGTTCTGTACCGCGACTCGTCCTGGAATCCCCTTGGGCAGGCAATTGAAATGATCCGCTATTACCATGATGATGGTGAATTCCTTTATCATGTTCAGGCAAATAATGGTTCCAAAACTGAGCTGTATCGTCATTTTCATGTACCCGGTGACACTGTCCTGATCCCGGAACTCTGGCAGGGGTTTAGCTTCGATATTTCCGGGGTAGTCCTGGATACCTTCTCGGTCAGCCTGATCGATTCAAGTTGGTTTGCATACACTATAGAATGGTCCTGTGCCTTTGACACGTTTGAAGAATTCGACACCATCTCTGTGATACCCGGATTTGGCTGGTTGCCTTGGTTTTCGATGGGCGTCCCTCTCGGCTATATGCCGGGTTGTGGCCTCTTTGATGGAAAATATTACACCCTGTCCTGCGCCTATGTTCCTGGTCGGGGCCTTTATGGCAGCAGCCCTGATTGTCAGGCTTTGGTCGATCTAACCAACCCTGATCAAGACGATAGAAACGTGATCATTCTACCAAATCCGGCTTTGGAGTCCATCCAGCTAGTCGGACTGCCAGACGTGCATGCCATGAGAT
>JAUIEA010000154.1 GCA_030429045.1 Bacteroidia bacterium
CAACCTGGTCAGCATGCTGGGCGGCCGGATCCTGACCGAGTTCGACCTGCAGTTCGCCTTCGCGCTGCCCGGTGCCGGCACCACGATCCAGGGCGGTACAAATGCGATCCAGTTTACGGATCCAGCCTATTTGATCATTGAGGAACTGACCTTTCGGGAACAAACAGGTAATGGTCTCAATATTGATGACGGTGGGTCCTACTCGACCCCTGCGCATCATATCCTCATCCGGCATTGTGTTTTTGAGGACATGAATGCAACTGGTAATAACGACCTGTTGAAACTGTCCGGACTGGACTCCTTCGATATTCAATATTGCACCTTCCGAAATGGATCTGAAGGCGGAAGTGGCGTCGATATGGTCGGTTGCCACTGGGGGGAAATCCATGCCAATCTTTTCCAAAACCTGGGGAGCAACTCCATCCAGGCCAAGGGCGGGTCGCGATATGTCTTCATACGACAGAATACCTTTCTGGATGGTGGTCAACGAAGCCTGAACCTGGGCGGCAGTACAGGCGCTCCATTCTTCCGTCCATTGGGGGCAGACTATGAAGCAGCCGACCTGGATGTTGTGGCCAATATCTTTATCGGCAGCCAGGCCCCGGTTGCCTATGTCGGCTCCCAACGGGTTCGGGTCTGGAACAACACGATCTACCGACCAGACAAATGGGTGATGCGGATCCTCCAGGAATCATCAGACACCTCTTTCTACCAGGCGGTTGCCGACGGTGAATTTGTAAATAACCTGGTGATTGTCGATAACAGCCTGGCTATCGCCACCAATATCGGTCCGAACACCAATGCAGCTTCATTCCTCGTGGCCCGTAATCTGTGGTATCATCTGGATCAGCCCAATTGGACTGGCCCATATTTGCCCTCCTCCGAGATAGAAGGACTGGTCCAGATAGATCCGGAAGTCGTCGATCTACCGACACAAAACTTTCAACTCAAGTCCACTTCACCGGCGATCGGTGCAGGCTGGTCACTGCCTGACCCCACCTGGACCGATCATGAATTCCAACCATATCAGGACCCACCCAGCATCGGGGCAATAGAAGGGGGAATGAGTACATGGATACACCAAACATCGCAGGAAGAAATACCGCCCTATTACCCTAATCCAGCCTCGGATCGCCTGTTCAGGACGTCCGAACTCACTACCTCTGCCGTCCTGACCGATCAGTATGGCCGACCGGTTTTAACCCTGTCACCTGGATCTACAGGTTGGGATATATCCTCCTTGCCATCAGGCATCTACTACGTACTGGAACATGATGGGGTGACTCGCCGAACGATCCCGGTATGCATTCACAGACCCTGAAACGGGTGGCCTTTTTCTAGCGGACAAGCGAAATATCTCCTCTTCGCGTCCAGGAGACCTCTTCGCCATCCAGAAGGTATCGCATGGTACAGACCCATGCGTATACATCCATGGCCTGGTCATTATCCTTGTACCGGCCATCCCATCCTTCACCGTATTCCTGTGACTCGAAAACCAGTTTACCATATCGATTGTAAACGTCAAGTGAATACTCCTGGATTTCCAGCTCGCAAACGATGGATGGTTCGAACAGATCATTTGTCTGATCACCGTTGGGCGTGAAAACATTCGGGAACTCCACCTCACAGTTACAATCCTTGAAGGTGAGATTGGTGACAATGATGCTGTCACAACGCTCTCCGGGAAGGGTATCCCGATAGGTGCCTTCGACGGTCTGTTCGGCACCGCCGGCAAAATAGCTCTTCCCCAGACACACCACGGTGTCTATCTCTGTGAGACCATGGGGAAGGATCACCACTTGCTGGTTGAAATCCAGGGATGCACAGTTCCATTCCAGGCGCATCGAAACGTCATAGGTGCCTGCTTCCGTGTACATATGGGTAATCTCCAGTACATCGGTAAAGATGGTCCCGTCACCCATTTCCCAGGTCTGTTTGATCACGGCGTCATTTCCCTCGCCTGTCGCCAGCAGCGGTTCTTCCAGACAAAGGGTATCCGGAACATCCCAAACGCCGGAAACATCCTCGGGTGTCTCGCAGAGCACCTGCACCAGTTGATAGGCGTAGTCCGAGGCAATGGAATAGGGCTGGATAACGTAGCTGGTATCGGTATTATAAGTGATATCCGTAAATTCCCATCCTTCATTTACCAACTGGAGTTGAGAAGTCACATCAATTTCATTGCACCCGCTTTCCAGGGCCTCATCTGTAGCGATGATAAGTGGTTTGAAAAAGGAGGGACTCCCGTAATTCGTTGAAAAGTTGGAAAACAGGAATCCACCCGGACGTTCCTGGATCTTGGTATAGTGCGATCCACCCGTATTATACAGTTTTGCCTCGGAGACCTGACCGTCAGGTTCAGTCACAAACACTGCGTTCTTGTTGGGTACAAATCCCTGGGTGAAGGCCGTAAAGGACATGGTCGGAACACCGATAGCGTACCGGCCATCCGCAGTCTCAACTACTGATGACCCGCTCTCTGAGTTGTCTGAGCCCACCGTTGGGATATAGATGTTTGAAAAAACCGGCAATCCGTTTTCATCCATTTTGATGAGGTAGACATCTCCGGTACTCTGGTGATTCACCTTGTTCAGTGTCGTACTCCCGGTCAGCAGAATATGGCCATCTGCAGTGGTATTGATCCCATAGCCGTAGGTCCGATGAGGTACTACAGACTCCCCGAATCCCTTGAACAGATTGACATTGCCATCCGAGGTCATCCGCAGACAGAATCCAAAAAAGGTCCCATTGACAATGTATCGGCCGGTGATGACCGGCCGGCTTTGTTGGTCCAGTTCAAGACTGAACCCGGTATCGATGTTTTGCGGATTCCCCAGGGTGCGGGCCCAGATCATGTTCAGGTTGGTATCCAGGCAGGCGACAAAGACGTCTGTGTAAGACGTACTACCGAATTTGTCCGAACCCCATGAATTGGTCGCCCCCGTCACATAGATATGACCCATGGTATCCAGGGCCATCCCAAATAACTGGTCATTTCGCCCGGGTGTCCCGATCCTGACCGCTTTCAGCAGGTCACCATCGGGTGACAACACCCCTAGAATACCGTCATAATTCTGATAAACGCCCACATTTGATGCAAACCAGATCCGTCCGTTCTGGTCGCTTCGGATCTCAGGAAATACATTATCCACCGTAGAGGAAGAACCCAGGATCTTGACCCACTCTACATCTCCTGCACAACTCAGCTTGGTCACCATCACTTCCGATCCCGAACCGACGATCTCCATGATACCCAGAAATGCCGAACCTCCGTCCGGAGTGGGTGCAGCCGCCAGTGCCTGGGAAGAGGCCTGTCCGTTATCAAAGACCTTTTGAAAGGGAGGCTGTGCAATCGACAGGAACGGAGTCAAAAAAATGACCAGGATGAAAAGTACACGCATAGGGCTTTGGTTCATGGCGATAAATTAGGAATTATTCATCAAATCCGACCCCTGGCCGGATGGAAACGTACATGACCCAAGATTGAGAATCTGTATATTTGGGATACACCAAATTGAACCAGAATGGAAAGAGCAAGACGTCAATTCATCCAGCAATCCATCGGTTCACTCGGCGTTCTCAGCATCGGCGGCCTCCTGGATACGGCTCGCAAGGAATCGCTCCTGGCTGAAATTCAACATGCTGTCAATAGACATCCCGGTCCTGATGACGAGGTTTTCTGGGGGTTGATCCGTCAGGCCTACACAGTTTCGCCCCAATTGATCAACTTGAATAATGGTGGGGTCAGTCCACAACCCGAATCTGTCCAGGAAGCCATGATCCGGTTCTATCAGATGGCCAATGAGGGCCCATCCTACTATATGTGGCAGGTACTGGATCAGGGACGGGAACCCCTGCGTCGAAGACTGGCTGACCTGGCCGGATGTGATCCGGAAGAGATCGCCATCAATCGAAATGCCTCGGAAGCCCTGGAAACCGCCATCTACGGGATCCCCCTTGAAAAAGGGGATGAAGTGGTGCTCAGCAAGCAGGACTACCCCAACATGATCAATGCCTGGAAGCAACGAGAAAAACGAGAAGGTATCGTCCTCCGCTGGGTGGATCATCAGCTGCCTTCTGAAGACACAGCGATCCTGGTCAAAGGGTATACGGACCTGTTCACACGAAAGACCAGGGTGGTCCATATCACCCATGTCATCAACTGGAACGGGCAGGTCCTCCCGGCAAAAGAAATATCTGCAGCCGCAGCAAGTCGAGATATCCGGGTGGTCATCGACGGGGCTCATTCCTTTGCGCATCTGGACTACAACATTCCAGATCTGGGTGGTGATTATTTTGGCACCAGTCTGCACAAATGGCTGTCAGCCCCTTTCGGAAGCGGCCTGCTTTGGGTCAAAAAGTCACGCATCGAAGAGACCTGGCCCCTGTTTGCCAATCCGGATCCGGCTTCACCGGACATCCGGAAATTTGAAGCGCTGGGGACACGGTCCTTCCCAATTGAACATGCTGTCGGTGAAGCCATCGACTTTCAGGAACTGATCGGCAACAAACGAAAGCAGGACCGGCTGTGGTACCTCAAGAACTATTGGTCCACCCGGGCCGTGGAGATCCCTGGAGTCACCATAGGTACCCCGGTCGCACCGGAATGGTCAGGGGCTATCGCCCTCCTTCAGGTGGAAGGAAAAGAACCATCGGAGGTCAGCCAGGCTCTCTGGCGGGATTACAAGATCCATACAGTGGCCATTGTTTGGGAGGAGATCAAGGGAGTCCGTATCACCCCACATGTATACACGTCTCTCAAAGACCTCGACCTGCTGGTCAAGGCTATTCGGCAAATCGCTACGACCTAGACGGATGAATCTGATGAGATTAGGATTACCCCTGGTAGCATTCGTGATCGGCCCTGCATGGAGCAAGGGACAGATCCAGGTACAGGGACATCGCGGGTGTCGGGGGTTATTGCCCGAAAATACCATCCCCGGCTTTCTACATGCGTTGGACCTGGGGGTAGATGTGCTCGAACTCGATGTGGTGATCACCGGAGACGGACATGTCCTGGTCTCTCATGAACCCTGGATGAATCCCGATATCTGTCTAGATCCCCAGGGAAAATCTCTCCGGGGTAAACCCAGGGTCAATATCTACCAGATGACCCTGGCCGAGATCCGGACCTATGACTGCGGAGCCCTGGGACATCGCAGGTTTCCATCGCAAGAACCCCTCTTTGTCCAGAAACCCACATTGGGCGAAGTCTTCGAGGCCGTTGATCAATGGCAGGAGGCCCATCCTGACTGCCCGGTTCAGTACAATATCGAGATCAAACGACACCCCAAATACGATCACCGATTTGCGCCTTCCTACCAGGAGTATTGTGATCGGGTGCTGAATGTCATAGATCGTGCAGGGAAGAGTGCTTCTTGCAATCTCCAGAGTTTTGATCCTGAAACCCTGGAATACCTGTATCACACCAGACCTGAGATACCCCTGGCCTTTCTGACATCCCGGGGCAGGTTTGAAAAAAATAGGACCAAACTCTCCTTCAAGCCCCGGATCTACAGTCCGGAGTTTTCACTCGTAACACGTGAAGAGGTGGCATTGATCCGGGAGGAAGGACTGCAGGTCATCCCCTGGACAGTTAATGAAGAGGAGGATATCCGCCACATGATCCAACTCGATGTGGATGGTATCATATCCGATTACCCGGACAGAGTCCTGCAAATCCGACCCTGAACATGTGTGGCAGAGCATCCCTATCCAAACAGGAAAAAGAACTTCAGGAGCGGTTTGGTGCCGACTTCTACGAGGAAAACATTGCCCGGTACAACCCTTTGCCGAATTTCAATGTAGCACCCACCCATTGGCATCCGGTCATTACCAATCAGGAACCGGATCAGTTCCGGTTTTACAAATGGGGACTGATCCCATTCTGGGCGAAAGACGAACGGATCGGCTCCAAAATGATCAATGCCCGAATGGAGACGATCAGAGAGAAGCCGGCCTTTAGGAAGGCCTTTCAAAGTCGACGCTGTATCGTTCCCTTCGACGGATTCTATGAATGGAAACGGGAGGGCAAAGGGCCCAAACAACCCTATCTGATCGGACTGGAGGATGGACAACTCTTCAGCATTGCCGGGCTCTGGGAAACCTGGAAGGATGAACATGGCCAGGTCATTCCAAGCTTCACCCTCATTACCATGCCACCGAATCACCTGATGGCCTCCATCCACAATCGAATGCCGGCCATTCTGCTCCCGGAACATGAAAAACTGTGGTTGGAAAACGATGTCCCGGAAGACGATCTATATCAACTGCTGATCCCTTTTCCAGAAGATCAGATGCATGCCTGGCCCGTATCAACTCGGGTCAATCGAGTTGCCGAAAATGACGCCGAGCTCATTCACCCCATTGGGCCAGAACTCAAGCCTGACATTCCTTCTGCCGGTAAGACGCCAGATCTGTTCAGCCAACTGCCGTCAGATCCTGCCCATTGACCGGCGAATTACCGAGATCAAATACTTTTCCTGTTCGGGTACGACATTCAGATAAGACCCCGACTCAGGCGGACATGAACAGGTCGAGTTGTGCAGTCTTATAAAATGCATGCAACTGGGTATTCAATACGGGCATGGGTTGGTGCAGATCAAATCGTTTGCGCGCCAATTCGGCCTGTTTGGCTATGATGGCAGCGCGACTCCCTTCACCACGCATGCGTTTTCCAAACCGGCTATTCTGGACGCGGCCTCCATGGAGCGATTTGATCCCATTGAGCACTTTTTGCTTCCGATCCGGGAAATGACGTTCCAGCCAATCTTCAAACAATTCAGGAATGGCACCATTCAACCGGATGACCATATGTTGCATGGACCGGGCACCGGCTTCGGATACCGCTTTTGCGATCTGAAACAGTTCGTGGTCATTCAGTGAAGGGATCATGGGTGCCGCCAGGACGATCACTGGCACTCCCGCTTCACTCAGGGACCGAATGGCTTTTAACTTTCGTTCTGGTGTAGATGTTCTGGGTTCTAGCAATCGATGCAGTTCGGGTTGTAGGGTCGTCACTGAAAATGCGACGTGTACCAACCCGTGGGCAGCCAGCTCGGTCAACAGGTCCAGATCCCGTTCGATCAGTGCATTCTTGGTGATGATACTGACCGGGTGCCGGTATTTCAGGCAAACTTCCAGGATCTGCCGGGTCAGGCGATAGTGCTTTTCGGCAGGTTGGTAACAGTCCGTATTCCCGGATAGCATGACAGGTGATGCTTTCCAGGAGGCCTTCTGGAAGGTCTCTTCCAGGACACGTGGTGCATCCAGCTTGACCATGATCTTTCGCTCAAAATCCAGTCCTGCACTGTATCCCCAATACGGGTGGGTATTGCGAGCATAGCAGTAGACACAGCCGTGCTCGCAACCCTGATAGGGGTTGACCGACCAGTTATGTGGGATGTCCGGACTATCCACTTCGTTGAGCAGACGCTTCGTCCGAATGGGAATGTATTCGGTTTGTAATTCAGGATCATGGACCTGACTCCCCCGGTCGTATTTCTCAAACGGAGTGGTCGGATTGATCTGGGCACCTCTGCCCTTCTGGGTATACATTGTCGCTTGCATACCCAAATATAAAACAAATTGTTTTTATAAACAAAATGTTTTATTCTTTTTTAATGCCTGATGAAAATCGTTCGTACTTCTCGTCTGGTGCCCGTCATCAAATGCAGGTAATACAGGCCATCTGCCCAATGCTCTACTGGCAGGATCAGGTCTGCTCCACGCATCAGCTTACTAGATGTTTGCAGTTGTCCCAAGGCGTTATAGACCAGGATCTGACCGCTTTCTGTCGCATCCAGATCCACAAAGGACAGACGCAACTGGCTGCTTGCCGGATTCGGATAGATCAATAAATTACTTTGGGTCTCCTTTTCCTGTGCACTGCCATAGGTGAAGGTGTTCGTCTGCTGACACCCCAGACGATCCGTGATGGTGACCGAATAATCCATCCCCGGGATCAGGTCCTGGCGTTCTGGAGATGTGGAGCCGTCCATCCACTTGAATTTGTATTGGCCATTGCCTCCCCGGGGTATGACGGTGGTCGGCCGATGCCCTTCCTCTCCTAAAAGATGAAAAGGCAACCCATTTTTTAACATCTCAAAAAATATTTAGCCGTGATGAGCTTATTATGCGCCAACATGTTCTTATTGAGCGCTACAATACTCAACGTATTATTGAATTTAACACCATAATATCTATGGCCC
>JAUIEA010000155.1 GCA_030429045.1 Bacteroidia bacterium
ACTGTTGATCCGGATAGTTCTGGCTTTGATCTGATCCGGCAACTTATTGTAATCCCTTTCCCGAACCAAATCCCATGAACATGGTTCATCTTGACATTTATCCAAAGCCGACACCCCAGGAGGTGCAGAAAATCCTGGCCGATCTGGAGTCCACACAGGACCAAAAGATCAAAGACCAGATCGCCGTGGTTTGCATCATGTGCATCGGTCTTTTCGGCCTGCTGATTTCTCTTTAAATCCTGGAATGATCGGTTATTAAACACCAATCTGACTAAGCCTGCCTCGTCCGTCTGGCGGGCTTAGTCCTTTTTCACCTCCCTATCCCGTATTTTGCACCATGCCGACAAGCTGGTCGAAATTCGTGTGTGTCGAACTGTTGGGCAAGGCCCCTTATCTGGCCGATCTCTTCATTCGGATCCCGATCCACAACAATTCTATTTCGGATCGACTGACCCTCTCCATTCAGAAAGGCCATCCCGTTTTTTATCCGCCCTCTGATCCGGACCCCTCCCCTGCTCTACTGGCGAAAGCCCAACATCACCTCCTGCACCTCATGCTGGACCACCCTCATCTGACCGCTTCATTTTCGCATGATCGGGCCTGGCACCTGGCTTTGGACAACATGGTGAACCAACACATTCCCCCGCAGCTGCGACAAGATGATCCCGCTCTATCCATTCCGCCAGGCTTTCCTGCCGGATCGTCCCTGTTCCAGGCATGGAACTGGTGGTCACAACAAGACCCGGAGGAGTATCCACATCTGCTCACCGCCATTGCCGAGCATCAGTTATGGACCGGAACGCCAGGCCAGGAAGTGGATACCATCATCCAGTCCTCCCTGAAAACCCAGTCGTTTCCAGAACACATTCTTCAGCTCCGTGAGGAAACATTTGCCTTGCTGGAAGGGCTCTCCTGGCAGCAGCGACTGATCCAGATCAGTGGCAGCTCAGCATCCACCCGGCTCTCCTGGACCTCCCGGAAAGCATCACGACGGTACGGAACACATCCGGGCATCCGGATCCGTTCGCGCGGCAGCCTGGTGGTGATTCTCGATACCAGCGGAAGTATGTCCCCTTCGGACCTCAACGCGATCTTTACCTTCCTGCCCGAAATGCAGCAGTACTATCGGCAGATCCATATCGTGGAGAGTGATCATCAGGTGAGGCGCTCCTATCCCTACCAGGGGCAACCACCTGAACGGATCGAAGGCAGGGGCGATACATTTTTCCAACCGGCTCTCGATTATGTCCAGCAACATTTCCAATGTGACGCCATCTGGTATGTGACCGATGGCCGGGGAACAGCGCCACGGGTCAAGAGCCCCGTGCCCCTGTCCTGGATCCTTTGCGGTGACCGGCCGGCCCTGGATGAAATGGACTCTTTTCCGGGAATACTCATTCCAGTGAACATTCCGCCAACTCCCGGCGTTCTTCTTTCATAACCCAGAGTTTTACCTATGCACGTTCGAAGTTTGATGGAGCGCTCAGCCTTTGGTGTCTGCTCATATGTTGGACAGAAGATAGGTATTGCCGCGAGCCGTGTCCGCATCTATTTCATCTACCTTTCCTTTGTGACACTGGGCTCTTCGGTTATCCTCTATCTGTTCGCCTGGTTCTGGATGAATCTTCGCCAGTATATTCGCCGGGGATCGTCCATCCAGTGGGACTGATCATTGTGTAAACGCGTATTGCACCAGGTTGGCTCCCATCTGCAAAGCCTTCCTGCGCGCTTCCGGTGTGTCGTTGTGCACATCCTGGTCTTCCCATCCATCCCCCAGATCACTTTCATAGGAATAATAGAGGACTAAACGTCCCTCCCAGAACAGGCCAAATCCTTGAGACGGCTTGTCATCGTGTTTATGGATCTTGGGGAGTCCGTTCTTGAAGGTAAATGCCTGATCATAGACCGGATGATTGAAGAGGAGTTCGATCAGTTGTTGATCCGGAAAGACTGCCTTCAACGCTGTCCGGATATAGGGATCCATCCCGTAATTATCATCGACGTGCAGAAAACCACCCCCGATCAGATATTGGCGGAGATTATCGGCCTCCTGCCGGGAAAAAACGACATTTCCATGCCCGGTCATGTGCACGAATGGATAATTGAACAGTTCTGCACTGCCCACATCGACTGTGGCATAATCCGGATCCAGGAGGGTCCCCAATTCCTGATTACAAAATGTACTCAGATTGGACAGTGCAGTCGGATTCGCATACCAGTCCCCACCACCGCCATACTTGAGGAGGGCCAGCTTCAACTGTACCGGCGGATTGTCTGCATGTATGGCCGTGCCAGACAAACTGAAAGCCAGGAGGATCAAGAGTCTAAAGATCATGTAACGTATGAATTTGAGCACAGGCCATGACGCCTGCCGTTTCAGTTCGCAATCGGTTGTCTCCAAGCAGGACGGGCTGGAATCCGCCCTGAATGGCGGTCTCGATCTCCTCCGGAGTAAAGTCTCCTTCAGGCCCGATCGCCACCACGACAGACTGACCAGCTCTATAAACGGAAGAAAGCCGTGGCAAGTTGCCCCAATCGCAGGTCGGGATCACCTTCAGTCGCTCATCATCCGGGTAAAGGGCCGCCAATTGGGCGATCGTCAGATCTTCAGGATCCAGTAAAGGCAGTTTAAACTGCCCGGATTGTTTCATGGCCGCGATCAGGATCCGCTGCAATCGATCAAAACGCCATCGGGTTCGCTCGGTGCGGTGTGTCATCAGCATGGAGATCCGGTCTACGCCGATCTCGGTGACCTTTTCCAGAAACCATTCCAGCCGCGCGGCCTGCTTTGGAGGTGCGAGTGCGATGTGGATATCACCTTTCCAGGAAGCAGGGCCCGATACCGGTTCCAGCAAATGCAACATGGTGGCTTTCCTGTCAGCGTGGGCGATTTCTGCGATCCACCCCTGGCCCAGGCCATCAGTGACCCATACCTGATCGCCCTTGCGTTTTCGCAAGACTTGCAGGAGGTGCCCCGACTCATCCGGGTCGAGCAAGGCCTGCCCCCCTTCGATCCGGGTGGAATAGGCTAATGTCATCATGAAGCTTTGGGCCAATGTACGAGTTCCGCCAAAACTTTCTCCATCATGCCCGATCGACGAGAAGGGTTCACAGAACGAGGTTAATCCCTACCTTTGCGCCCTGGCCAATCTCTGGCCCATATCAACAGAGGACAATCTTCCATGGAAATAGCCATCAAAATTCTACAGCTGATCACCAGCCTCTCCCTGCTCATCGTCCTGCATGAAATGGGACACTTCCTGCCTGCACGGTGGTTCAAGACCCGGGTAGAAAAGTTTTATCTGTTCTTTGACCCCTATTTTTCCCTGATCAAAAAGAAGATCGGTGGGACAGAATACGGGATCGGATGGATTCCACTGGGCGGATATGTGAAGATCTCCGGCATGATCGATGAAAGCATGGACAAGGAGCAGATGGCAGGTCCGCCTCAGCCCTGGGAATTCCGGTCCAAACCGGCCTGGCAGCGCCTGATCATCATGCTGGGCGGAGTGACCGTCAACTTTCTTCTCGGTTTTCTCATTTTCGGGTTGATGTACTTCGCCTGGGGACGGGATTACCTCCCTGCAGAAAATGTCAAATTCGGGATCGCTGTGGATTCGCTCGGCGCGACCCTCGGCCTGGAGGACGGCGACCGCATCCTGCGTGTTGGCGACTTGAAAATAGAAGAGTTTTCAGATCGCACCGTGGTGAAAGAGATCCTGATCCACAATGCGCCGACGATCACCGTCGACCGTGGAGGTCGGGAGATCGACCTGCCTGTACCGGAGGGGACAGCAGCCAAACTGGCCAACAGCGCCAACAAGAACAAACCGCTTTTCACCATCCGTATTCCCTTCATTGCAGATACGGTCCTGACCGATTCGCCGGCAGCCAAAGGTGGCCTATTGCCCGACGACCGGATTATCGCCGTCAATGAGACACCCACGCCTTATTACCACGATTTCAAACGGGAGATCGCAGGGAAGACGAACCAGGATGTCATGATCGGTGTACTCCGCGGAAGGGACACACTTCAACTGGCCGTCACCACCACAGATCAAGCCATGATCGGGGTCGGGCCTTACTACTATGATCATTATTTCCAGTTCGAAACCCAGGAATACACTCTTTTGCAGGCCTTGCCTGCGGGCGTGGTTCGCGGTTGGGATTTCCTTTCTTCCCAGGTCAAAGCCTTCGGGCAGATGTTCCGGGGGAAGATCAATGCTTCGGACAGCCTGGGGGGCTTCATCACGATCTATGACATGTTCCCCGCCGTGTGGGACTGGCACGACTTCTGGAACATGACGGCCATCCTCTCCCTGATCCTGGCCTTTATGAACCTGTTGCCCATCCCGGCCCTGGACGGGGGCCATGTGATCTTCCTGTTGTGGGAAGTTGTGACCGGCCGCAAGGTCAGTGACAAGGTCATGGAATACGCCACCCTGGCCGGGTTCATCATTGTGATCGGACTGGTCTTGTATGCCAATGGGCTGGACATCTTTCGGCTGTTCAACAAGTAGTGATCAACATGGACTACTTTGCCTTTTTTGGGTTACCCCGTCAGTTTTTTCCCGATCAGGACAAGATCCGTCGTGCGTTTCTGATCAAGAGCCGACAATTGCACCCGGATTATTTCTCCTTTTCCATGGCCGGCGAAAAACAGAAGGCAGAAGAGCTGGCCGGCATCAACAACCAGGCGTATCAGACCTTATTGGATGAGGATCTGCGTCTGGCTCACCTACTGGGTCTGGAGGAAGTCCTGCCCGAAGAAGGAAAGGCCCAACTTCCCCAGGAGTTTCTGATGGAAATGATGGAGGTCAATGAGGCCCTGATGGAACTGGAAATGGCCCCTGACGAAGAAAAGAAAAGTACGCTCCAACGGGAGCTTGACGAACTGGGTGAAGGGCTGAAGTCTGCAGTCCTTCCGGTCATGGAAAAGTGGGATTCAGGAGAACAAGTTGATCTTCAGCCGGTTGTGGATTACTATATGAAGAAACGGTATGTGCGCCGATTGAAAACCAACCTGGAAAAAATCGGTTCCTGAGCCATTCCGGCAATTTCTTTACGTTGCTCTTGCCTTGTCCGAATTTTTTGTGAACTTTGCGTGCTGTTTGAAGCATTCCCACCTCGAGTCTCTTGCAGACCTCATGCCGAAGTGGCCTCCTTCGTTCCTTCTGTATAGTCGGAACTACGGCGGCCAGGGCGGAACTGGCAGTTATGGGTTCGAGTCCTTGACCAGAGAGATTCGAACTGCAATAATTCAAGAATTGACAACGGTCAATTCTTTTTACACTTCATGCCGAAGTGGCGGAACTGGTAGACGCGCTGGACTCAAAATCCAGTGTAAGCAATTACGTGCGGGTTCGAGTCCCGCCTTCGGCACTACAAATGCACAACCACTTATAAGTCAAGTGGTTACGATGAAAAATGACGGTTTTTGGCTGACAGAGAAATGACACTCATGAAGATCAGCACCAATGAACCGCTACATTCCCCCTCGGATTGTGAAAGGAGCCGTGTGGTACCTTGTATGGTACACATGGGACCTGATCACCAATGAATATGTCCGACATCGTCGAACTTTCCAGCTGAACCGTATCCCAAACAAACGGGACCGATTGAGACGGGCCAAGATCCTCAAACAGGAGATCTCCTATAAGTTGGAACGAAGTCTTCCCGTACTGGAAGACCTGAACAAGCCCCTTTACTCTACATCTGTCCAGGATGCTCTTGAAAAGGCCGCAAAACAGAAATGTGAAGGCGCTAGACCAGCGACCCAGCGAACATTCAAGAACCAGTCTGAGATCCTTATCCGGTATTTACAGCGGAATGGTCAACAAGCAATGCCTGTATCCATGTGGGATAAAGGTTGCGCACTGGCATTCCTTGATGAGGTCGCCACCAAAGTATCTGGACGTACATATAACAACTATGTCAATGTGTTCCGGATCTTGTTCAATTACCTGCTCGAAAGAAAGTACATCCAAACTAATCCCTTTGTGGGTATGCCAAAAGCCAGGGAAGACAGGAAGCGTCGAAAGTGCTTTACTGGTCAGGATGCCAAGGTAGTTGCCGCAGAAGCCAGGAAAGCTGACCCCCCACTCTACCTAGGGATCTTACTACAGTATCACTGTTTCATTCGGCCATCTGAACTTGCCAGGCTGCGTGTAAAGGATATTGACCTGGTTGACGGCCTAATCCGATTGGATGGGGATCAAACAAAAAACAGAAGAAGTGACATAGTTACCATCCCAGATGCAATTCTCAAGGCTATAAAAGGACTCCTTCTGGGAATTCCTGGAAAGTGGTATCTATTCGGTCATGGTGGGAAGCCAGGCCCAACTGGGCCTGCAGGAAGGAACACCATGAATACCAGGCACAGGAGGCTCGTAGAAGAACTGTACAAAAAGGGAAAAATTTCAAGTTCGGAAGGATTGACCTATTATAGTTGGAAGGATACAGGAGCAACAGCTTTAGTTAGGGCAGGTATCCCAATTGATGAGGTGATGAAACAGCTGCGGCACAAGAATCTGGCAACTACCCAAACCTACATTATGGGACTTCATAGAGTGAATGAGCGAATAAAAGCTCACACGAGCCTGATAATATAATTGCATATTAGACCTGAATTTCAGAGGATTATCATATTTTGGGAAGGATGGCGAAGATGGATGTTCATACAATCTCAAAATCAATAAATATGAAAATTTGCCACCTACTGGTTCCAGTTCTAATGTTCTTGAATAACAGTGCAAGTACTCAGATTGTAACCGATGAAGATGGAAATTCCTACCAAACAGTTGTAATAGGCACACAGGAATGGTTTTCAGAGAACCTTAAGACCACCAAATTCAATGATGGTACAAATATTCCATTGATATATGAACTAGATGAGTGGAATAGGCACTCTTGGCATTCAGTTCCAGCTTACACTTGGTATGACTTTAAGGAGAAGTATAAGTGGCCTTATGGTGCTCTTTATAATTGGTATGCTGTTCAGTCAGAAAAATTATGCCCAATAGGATGGCACGTCCCAAGTCTCGAGGAGTATTCAATACTTAGGGAATTTTTAGGTGGTGTAAGAGGTTCTGGTGGAAAGATGAAACAGCAAGGCACCCTAAATGACATTGGTTATTGGGAAAAACCAAATAGTCGAGTTACAAACTCAAGCGGTTTCAATGCAATCCCCGGAGGTGCAATAGTCTCCAAATATGAAGATTCACGAAAAATTGAGTTTAAAAATATGGGGAAATGGGCTTCATTTTGGTGCTCAGATAATCCGGGTCGGGGCTATGTTAACGGCGTCAGTCTTACTTATGCAGATGATTGGTTCTCAAATTCTGAAGCCTTTAGAGGAACAAACCATGGAAGGTCTGTTAGATGCGTTCGTAGGGCACCTTTACCTGAATATGATCATAAACTTGATAATAAGGAGTAAACTCATCTAGACTTCCGAATCGTAAAACCCTATAACCGATGGTGTTTTCATTGGATTGAGGATGTAGAGTTCTCGGCCTTTTTGTTCAAATAATTTATCCCGGCCACCAGCCCTGCAGCTCCCCAGCCGTACATCCCTGCAGGAGATTTTGATGGGCTGGCCTTGTAAGCGGCCAGACCGGCAATGGCCAACCACAGCCATCCAGGAGGATTGATCGGGAGATCGAACAGGCCGAAGGGATTAAATACCGGTCCACCAGGATTGGTGTTTGAAGGAATGATCCCGTCACCACCCTGGCCAGTGAGATCCGGGAAAGTGGTTGCAGCCAGCCCATCCAGGCGTTTGAGCACATTGTCTTTGGTGATCGAACCGGTCATTTCGGATACTTCCTGGTATTGCCCATATGCACGCTTCAGCATGAATTTGAGAACCGGCACCTGACCCACATTCTCGATCGGATATGGGCAGGGATATTGGCTGCCCTGGACACATTCGAACACCCGTTCCAAGGCATCATGGTTCAGTGTCTGCACCAGCTGGTTCAAGCGGATCGATTCTGATCCGGAGGGGGTGTAGCCTTACCCATTTTAGGACAGGGTTAATTTATACAAGTTTCTTCTAATTCCAGGTTCTTAATCCTGGGGCTAGCCCCAGGATTAAGGCTCGCAAATTCGTTCG
>JAUIEA010000254.1 GCA_030429045.1 Bacteroidia bacterium
CACGGTCACAACGATCTGGTCCTGGATAAAGATCGTCAGGACAGCGTAGGAAACCGAACCACAGCCAAAGTCATTGCTCAGGGTAATGGTGATGGTCTCCTGTCCTTCAGCGATCAGGTCATTCAATGGAATGATCGGAAAGGAAAAGGAAGTCTGTCCGGGAAGGAAGGTGATCGAGGACGGCAGGTTGAGCGTATAGTCCACGCCCAATGTGGCAGTTCCACCGATCGTCAGTTGATAGGTGATCGTATCATCCAGGGGCGAATTCAGGGAGATGATGACCTCATCTTCAATATTGGTGCAATCCTCTACCAGGTAGTCGATGCCATTGTTGTAGTTGACGTTCAGGCTGGGTGCACCTCCTTTGATCTCGGAGATAAACACACCTGAATCGTAGGAGGAGTCTCCGCGGTCGGCAATGGCCAGTTTGAGATGGTAGGTTTGGCAAGGCGTGACATTATACCGGGCCGTCAAGCTCTTTTTCGAACCCAGGAAATCGGAGGTCAAGCCATCGTATTCTATACTTTGTCCGCCGATATTATTGCGATAATACTCCCAGTTAGAGGCGTGATTGACACTGTTGATCTGCACGAATTCACCGTTGGGCAAGACGGCCATATTGTCCTGACCCCCGATCTCGGGGATGCCCGAAATGCCGGGTCCTGAAATCAGGAAGGCAAAGATGTCATTGAAGTTGGTGTTCACAAACTCCGGATATTCCTCAGAACCAAAGACATATTCGAATGTCAACTCGTTGGTATTTGCATAGACATCCAATTCCAGGATACAGGCATCATTGCTGAGGGTCCCGTTTCCAAACAATTCAGACAGGACATCCAGATCATCATCTCCGAACGTGCCATTGACCCCACTGGAACTTCCGGAGTCATTCGGGCCAAGTGCCAATTGTGAATTACCGGTCGTCAGGAGTATGCCCTTGTTCAGTCCGAGATCGGTCTGGTCGCCACCAAAGAAGAGCCCATATGCGCCTTCAGCACAAATCAGGGTATCAAACGTAACAATCGTCTGGCTACTGCTCAGGGTGTTCAGGATCTCGGTTTCCGTGAACTGGTTCTGTATGGTGGGCTGGTCCACCTGTTTGCACGGGACCGGAGAACACTTCCATTCTGCCAGGAAACCTTCATATTCATCAATGTTGTTGGAGGTGAATTTGACAGTCAGACATCCACTCGTTGCAGAGAATCGTTTGCAAACCCCGCCCCATGAATCGGTAAAGGTCCCGGTACCCGTAATCGTACCCACTACTGGACTATTGTCGTCCGGACCATCATAGATGACGATCTCATCATCCGAAAAGTCAATGTTATAGTAGATGAAGTTCAGGTCGATACAGGCCGAAGGGAATTCAGGGCAGATGGTAAAGATGTAGGTCTCATTCGGGCCGTAATTCTCATCCGGTCCCCCGGAGTCCACGAGTTGGCCTTCACACTCCTTGGAGAATCCCTCGATGATATTGGTAATAGGGGATTTCTTCTCGATACAGAGCTTGAATGATCCTGCATTATTCATGGAGGATTGGGGATAATCGGCTATT
>JAUIEA010000156.1 GCA_030429045.1 Bacteroidia bacterium
CCACAGCTTATACGCTGTTCGACGATCGGTTTTGTCATTTACGTATTTATCCCAGCCAAGCGGAAACAGGTTTTCTTTCTTCTGGCCAGTTTGATCGCATTGGTGTATTTCATTGGCTGGATGGATGCCGCACTCGGCATAGGGTATACCCTCATCCTTTTTACAGCCCTGATCAAGATCACATCCTCTCGATGGCGCATCACGACTGTAGTCCTGCTGATGGCGCTTCCCGTCGGTCTACTGATCCAGAAGGGCGCCTGGGCAATGAGCCACATGAGTGCATTCTCCCTCTTCGGCTCGATGACCATCTACCGTTTGTTGATTTTCATCTACGACAGGAAACATTTGAAGCAGAAACCAGCTCTGGAAGCAGATCTGGCCTACTTCTTCATGCTCCCGAACATGGCCCTGAATCTGTTTCCAGCAGTAGACTATACACGATGGATCAAGAACTTTGAATCAGAAAAAGCACTGCTTATCCAGAAAAAAGGTGTCCAGTGGATGGTCCTGGGTATGTTTCATCTCATTTTGTACCGGATCCTCTATTTCTATTGGGCATTGCCCCTCACCGGGGTCGAAGATCTACACACTTATATCTGGCACTCCTGTTCGACATATGCATTGATCATCCGCCTTTCTGGCCTCTTTCATCTGGCTGTTGGCGTGCTTTGCCTGTTTGGATACAACATGCAACCCATCTTCGATAATTACTTCCTGGCAAACAGTTTCAGTGATATCTGGAGACGGTTAAATGTCTATTTCAGGGATTTCATGGTCAAGATCTTCTACTACCCTGTCTACTTCAAGATCCGGCATTTAGGCAATCAAAAAGCGACCGTGATATCGATCCTGTTGATGTTTATCATCTCGTGGATGTTACACTCTTACCAATGGTTCTGGTTCAAGGGAAGCTTTCCATTGAAATGGGTGGATGTGATCTTCTGGAATACCTTCGGGATACTGGTGGCTTCATCCGTTTTCTTGCCAAAAGGGAACTGGCAAAAAAAAGCAGAACAAACACCGTGGTTTTTTGAAGGCCTGCAAATGGGCAAGATCCTCACCACATTCCTGGCAATGAGTCTGCTATGGTCGCTGTGGTCGGTCAACACCCTGGCCGAGTGGTCACGTATGGTCTCTCTGGCCATTCGCAGCCCGCTTCATCAATATGTCCAGCTGGCCCTCGTTATCGCATCGATATGGATCATTGGCACGGTCCTGTATCGGTTGGCAGAGCGATACCAATGGCCTGCATTTTTCAATCCCCAACCGTCTTCGGGACTGGCATCGTTCTGGTCGGTGGCTATGCTTGCCGGATTACTGACCCTCCAACTTTCGCCCGTACATCAGTCCATCGGAAAATCTTTGGGGGTTGACATGAACGGCGTCCTGTCGGCCAAGCTGTCTGCCGAGGATGCCGAGCTTCAGGTGGACGGATACTATACAGAATTGCTTTTCGGAAACAATCTGACCAGCCCGTTGGCCAGTATGAAAACTCCCGGCGGAAAGCAATTCCAACATACGGAAGGGGCCCGCATCATTCCGGGATTCAGACATCTGGGCATGAATCCGAATACCTCGATCCAGTTCAAGGGGAAGACCTTTACTATCAACAGCTGGGGGTTTCGGGACCAGGAATATTCCCTGGTGCCACCACCCAACACGATCCGTTCCATCTTCATGGGGGGGTCTTTTGTCGCCGGGTCCGGTGTGGCCGATGAGGAAGTAGTTGATGTCCTTCTCGAATCCAGGATGAATACTCCTGACGCACCTGTCCGATACGAATTCCTCAACATGGGGTGCCCCCATTACGACCTGCTGGAATGCGTGCTTCAATTTGAAGAGGATCATCTGGAAAGGTTCGAGCCTCAATACCTCTTCTATTTCTCACATGGCAAGGACCTCCATCGAAACAACAAGGATATTCTCAAGGCTTTCAAGCAGGATTTTCATCTTCCCTATGACTTCCTCACCGAAGCCATCGAAAAGAGTGGCATCTCAAAAAACATGACGGACCAGGAGATCCTGGAGCGGCTGCAACCCTACGGTGAGGACATTCTGAAGAACACCTACCGCGAACTGATGAATCATTGCACCAGAAATGGCATCACACCTGTGTGGGTGTATTGGCCTACCGTCGATAACCGAAATGTTCAGAAAGAAGCCAAAAAGGTGCTTCGCAGGATCGTAGAAGAACTGGGCTTTATCGTGGTGGACCTGGAAGGGATCTATGCCCCATATGACAAACATGAATTGACTGTCAGTGCAGAAGATATTCACCCCAGCCCCCAAAACCATCAGTTGGTCGCGGACACCCTCTACCAATTCATCCAAACGACCTTATTGCCCAATGCTGAAGGCCAAAATTGATCTCCGGGAGAAGTGCCTGGACGTTCTATAACCGTGAGAAATGCCCTTTTCCCGGCTATATCGGTCATTTCATCAAGTGCAGATCCCCCTTGTACAGTCGCTCACTGCCATCCACAAATACAAGGTTGACAACATAGACGTACACACCCGGGTCCATCGGTTGACCACGATAGGTCCCATTCCACCCTGAAATACCATCTGCTGGAAGATCTTCTTCCAGGAAGAGTGAATTACCCCACCGGTCATAGACTGCCATTGACCTTACCCGGTCAACCGTCTCTCCCCCATGCACTGCGAACACATCATTGATGCCATCCACATTCGGTGAGAAACTGTTTGGGATATAGACCTTCCGCCGCAGGATCACCCGGATCAAGATGTCATCTTCGGCCCTGCACCCTGCCTCATCCTCCACCAACAACGTAATGAAAAGATCGTTTGACGGTTGAAGAATGAGTTGTGGGCACCCCTGGCAAAGGACACTGTCGTTTGTAATCCACTCCAGGGAGAGATTGCCCGAACCAATACTGGTCAATTCCGGGATCAACACGATCTGGGTGCCAAAATCAATGGTCAGGTCCAGTCCCAGATCGACCTGAAGAGGTGGCGGTTCTGGAATGATCACGGTAGAATCCCAAGCACAACCAAACGCATCCATCACCTGGAGGGTGTAAACCCCGCCAGACAGTCCGCTGATGCCCCCTGGCACGGTGACACTGCCCTGCCCCAGTGAAGCGCTATACGGACCCTGGCCCCCTGTCACCTGGCCAATGCTGACCAAACCGGTCGCTTCGCCAAAACACAAGGGTGGATCTATACTGATCAGGTCCACTGACAAACCACCGCCATAAGTGATGATCACGAGATCTGAGTCGGTGCATCCATTTACCTCATCGATTACGGTGAGCAGGTACTCCCCTGGCCCTGTCGGTTGAGCCGTCTCCTGATTGGCAGGTCCAACAAAGCCTCCATTTGTGGTCGTCCACGTGTATAGCAGGTTGCCCTGGCCACTGGAACCATTACCGTCCAATGGATCGACGAGCTGGCCACAGGGCACCAGTTGGTTCAGCCCGGCGTCTGCCATTGGGGCTAGCGTGTCCAATACGACCTGAACAGTGCCCGTAGCAGTGCATTCACTATTCACATCCAGGATATTCAATTGGTAATCCCCCGGGTGGCCAACCACAGGCGTAAGGGTATTCCCTCCGCTCAGGATCTGCCCGTTTCCGGTGCTCCACTGGACAATATAATCTGGCCCAGATGAGGACCCTGTCGCATCCAGCGTGATCGTGTTTTGTACACAATTCAGGACCTCTGGCGGCAATATGACAACCTGAGGAATGGCCAGGCTGGCTCCTACATAGATCCCCGCACTGTCCCGACAACCGGCTACGCTCTCTTCAATGGTGACTGTATACCAGCCGATAGCAGTGGTCTGGACTGTGTTCTGGTCCAGCGGAGGCACGAGCACGCCCGTGTTTGTAGTCCAGGAATAGATCAGGCCCGACGAGGGGGATGTCAATGTGGTGAGGGTAATGACGGTGTCCTGGCAGGAGAATTGGTCAGTAGGCGACGGGAGAATATCCTCGACCTGTGGTGGTTCAACGAAGGAAACGGGCAGGCCATTGCTCCAGTCCATACAAGCGTCTGTGGTGTCCACACCTGCGAACGCACCTGCATTGCCCGCCACTGCCACCACATAATACACCTGCCCGGTTTGCACGGGAAGCCCGGGATAGTAGAGTTGTTTCACCGGTGTTTGCCAAAGGAGGCTCCCCACCGGATCCGACAGATCTGTCACCAGCCAATAGACCAGGGTGTCATCAGCATCGAGGAATGTACCGGTACCCGTAAATCCCAGGGTATCTCCCACGCAGATATGGATAGGACCACCACTCAGGCTGCCTGCATCCGTCTCGCACAGACAATCATAACTTCCAGTCACCTGGACAGGATCGCAATTGAATTGATCTGTGATGATAAAGGAGTATGTCGATCCTGCAGGCACGGGTGTGGACGTGAAGGTATTCCCGGCAAGGCTTCCCGACCCTGTTACCATGTAACTGCCCGGGTCACCTCCGGTGATCTGAAAGGTGATGCTGTATTCAGTGTTTGCTCCATTACAATGGTAGTCAATCCCATTGACCAGCAGTTCCGGCCGCACAACAAGCGTAAAAGAATCCATCAAATCCGATCGACAATAGGCATCCTCAAGCGTCAGCAGGTTTACTGTGCCCGAAGTCAGGCCCGGGATCATCAACGTAGCAGCCGAATTGGCAAAAGTCACTTGTTGGATGGTTCCTCCATTGATCTGAAACATCAATGTGAAGGGGGCTGAACCCGTCAGCATCAGGTCCAGATCGTAACTGCCCACCGCACAGATCGTATCAGATAAAGGCGTCATCAGCAGCGGTGGCCCATGAAATACAACGGGTATCCCCGGCGTCACCGACAGACAGGGATCCAGCGTATCCACCACTCCCCCGATCACATTACCGGCAATCGGTGAAACATAATAGGTCACACCGGCCATCATTGTCAACGGGTCAAAGACAAAGACCGGTTCATCGTTCCAGGCCAGGATCGTCTGGAGGGTGGGGCCATTTCCCTGATGCAACACATATTGCCGTATGTCATCCGCTTCGAGGAATCCGTTGCCGGAAAACATCAGGAAAAGAGTATCTGTCAGGCAGAGATCAACCTTGGTTTCGACCAGGTTCCCGGCATCTGTCAGGCAATCGCAATTCTGACTGCCTGTCAACAGCAATGTGTCACAGCCACTGGCATCCCATACCAGGAAGGCAAAGGACATTCCGCTGGTAATCGGGGCCGAGACAAATGTGTCATTCATCAACACCCCGGCTCCGCCACCTACCTGCCAGCTGGTCGAATCGCCTCCGGACAGGATAAAGGTTACGATATATTCATCCTCATCACAGGTCTTGTCGACAGGTGATGTCATCAGTGCAGGCGTCACTGTAAACAGGGCTTGCCCTCCCATGGAGGGTGGGCATCCGGGCGGCGTCTGGTCAGTGAAGCTCAGAACCTTGTAGGTAGTGGACTGGTTCAGGGTATGTATCGCTGTCAAGGGCGTTCCCGGCCCGTTGATCGTAAACGTATCCACACCGTCGGTGTAGGTGACCTCATACGGCGGGATGCCGCCAAATTGAAACGTGAGCAATGCATCATCTCCTTCACAGAGTGGTCCTCCGCCGGTGAGAACCACAGATGGGGTTTCGAGAAATTGAAGGGCAAACGAAAGCGTATCAAAACAACCGGCCAGATTGGTCATGCGTACCCAATATGTACCGGGCTGACTCACGATAGGTGGATCCAATGCGGGTGACCCGGCCACAGCGGATGCAGCGGTGGCATGAAAGGTGATCGTGTAGGCATTGGGCGGTAAGCCGGAGAGCTCCTGAATATCAATTGTACTCAGATCAAAGCTGTCTACCGCACATTGCACCGGGGGCGGAACCACCTGCAACTCCGGAGGTGGAAGGAACTCGACCAGGATCTCAGCCACCCCGAAGCATCCATTAAACGTTTCTGCCCGCACCCAGTACGATCCGGTACTATCCACTATTGAACTGACCAGGGGATTGCTTTGATCTACAGCGTCTTGCTCTGTGGGATAATAGGAAAACCCGGTCAGGTTATTCCCGTTCAGATCAACCACATCGATAAAGCTGAGGTCGAGAACACCAGGAGCACATAGGGGATCCGGCTGCACCACAAAGAGATCCAGCCATTCCAGTTCGATGGTCACCGGAATCAGCTGCACACACCCATCGCCAGCGACGACACGTATCCAGTACGTGCCACTGGTATTCACCAGTGGGGGATTACCCATATCCGGCATGCCGGCCTCTGCCGCATTTTTATCGGGATGAAAAGTGTAGACCTCCCCAGGTCCCAAATTGGTGATCAGCAGATCGGTCAGGTCGAAATCCTGGTCACAGAGGACTCCAGGTGGATCGACCACGGCCTGAGGAATAGGGGTCACCTCCACAGTGACGCAAATCGGATCACTGGTGCCACAGCCATTGTCCAGTTCGATACAGACATCTCCACCTACATCGCCCCAGTCAATGGTAATAGACGCACCAGATCCGTTGATGGAGGCTCCCGGTGGGGCTGTCCATTGGTAGGTCACACCCGACACCGGATCAACTGCATAGATCACCCCCTGTTCGTTGGCACAGACGGAAAGGTCTGCCTCGATGAAATTGGCTGGATCCGGGGGGCCTACCGGGTCTTCTTCCGGGCAGACGATCTGGTTGTTCCAGGCCCCTCCGGTACTGGCCGTAAACCCGAAGAAGACTTCTGAACCGCCGATGACAGAGGCAAAATCATAATTGCCGGACAAGACCAGGGCGCCGTCAAAAAAGATCTGGAATCCACCTGCCCCATCCCACACAAATCGAACATCATGCGTGGCGCCATCTTCGATATTCCCCAGATCTGAAGGTCCAAACAAGGGATTGCTCATAACTCCATTGATATTCATGGAGACATGGTCGTTCGGAATATCTCCGTATCCACCACCGTTGTCCCAGGTGTCGAACTCAAAGATCACCGAATTGGGAATGCCCCCTGCCCCGATGTCGGCACCATACATACCACAATCCGGAGAAGCGGCCAGAACGATACAGATCCCATCTGCACCTGCGTCATTATCGCCAAACATCATCTTGACCGTAATATCAATCGGCCCTCCGAGATCAACCGTTTCATCATCCCAGAGGCATCCAGCTTGTGAAGGGCCTTCTGAGGTCAACTGGAAACAGTTATTGCAATCCAGTACAGTTGGAGAAGTCTCCCCCATCATCGTCCAGGGGGGCGGTGGATTGATAGATCGCGCCACTTTGGCAATCACCACAGCTGTTAGAGACTCGAAGGCTGTCACATCAGGTGTTGACAGGAGAAATGCCAGGAGAAAAAGAAAAATTGTCGTTCGCACCAGCCAAGGGTTTCCTAAAAATAGAAAAAGTGGAGCAGGTATTTCTCCTGCTCCACTTTCATGAGGCTATTTTCCCGTGATCCTACTCGAGGAGTGAGACATCACCCTTCAGGGTGAGTATGCGGCCATCGATCAACCTGATCTTGGCATAATACACAAATACTGCAGGGTTCATCAATGTCCCCTGGTGCATGCCATTCCATCCATAATTTTCATCATTGGCCTGGAATTTTTCTGCATGGAACACCCGTTCTCCCCACCGGGTAAAGACTTCGAACAATTCCACTTGCTCAATGCCAAAGTCCTGGGCAAAGATCATGAAGATGTCATTGTTACCGTCATTGTTGTGTGGCGAGAATGCTGTGGGTATAAAGATGTTCGGATCACGTACAATGATCTTCATTTCAGTCTGGCCCTCGCAACCATTAATATCCACCACGGAAATGAAATATGGTGTGGTGATGTACGGCTGGGCAAATACGACCAGGCTGTCGGTACGATCCAACCCGTAGGCAGGATACCAGGTCACGCCGCCGACTTGTGACTCATCAATATTCAATTGTGCTTCCAGGCGGATCTGTTCACCGAGGTTGATATAGATTTCCGGATCGACATGAACCAGTAGTTCATTCACATCTGGAATTTCAAAATCTTTCTTGATGATACAACCCTTTGCATCCTTTACGACCATCTTATAGGCGCCGGAAGACAGGTTGCGGAAACGTGGATTATATTGATAGGACGTTCCCCCATCCAGTGAATA
>JAUIEA010000157.1 GCA_030429045.1 Bacteroidia bacterium
CCTGTGTGAAACAAATACCTTGAAATATATCACTATAGAAACGCCAACCAGGAATCAGCCCCGAGTTCTCGGGGGAGCAAACGCAGGAACCAGGAACTCTTCTACCTGATACCCGGTCCAATCCTTCCAACATTCATTTGTGATCCTTTGCGTCTTAGCGACTTCGCGTTTCATTCTACTGACGAATGAAGACCCCTGGGCTACATCGGCTTCGGGTCAATAAGCCAGACAAATAATTTCTATTGCCTCTGTGTGAAACAAATACCTTGAAATATATCCTTATACAAACACCAACCAGGAATCCGCCAGCTGGCGGAAAGGCAGGAATGTTTCCACCTGATATCCGGCTCAATCTTATCAATATTCCTTTGAAATTCTTGGCGTCTTCGCGCCTTCGCGTTTAACTCCTCCCCTCATCCGAGATAATCACCCCATCTTCCACGGTCACCACCCGCTTGGCGCGCTCGATGACCCGGGCATCGTGGGTCGAGAAAATAAAGGTCACTTTCTCCTCCCGATTCAACTTGCCCATGATGTCGAGCAGGTTGGCCGAGGTGTGGGAGTCGAGATTGGCGGTCGGCTCATCGGCGAGAATGAAGGCCGGACGAGGAGCCAGGGCACGCGCTACAGCGACGCGTTGTTGCTGACCGCCGGATAATTGAGAAGGCCGACGATCCATCTGATCCCTCAGACCTACTGCTTCCAGCAATGTCTCAGTCCGCTCCCGGCGTTCTTTTTCCGGGCGCCCCTGCAGGAGCATCACAAATTCCACATTTTCATACGCCGTCAACACGGGGATGAGGTTGTACGACTGGAAGACAAAACCGATCCGGTTTTTTCGAAAGTCGATCAATTCATTCTCACTGAGGGTGCTGATATCTGTACCCCCGATCTCCACATGGCCCGAAGTAGGCGTGTCCAATCCGCCCAGGATATTCAGCAAGGTGGTCTTCCCGGATCCGGAGGGCCCGACAATGGCCGTAAATTCACCCTCTTCGACAGACAGGCTGACCCCGTTGAGGGCGTGGACCGGGATGGTCTTCGGGTTATAGGTCTTGAACAAGTCGCGTGTGACGATCACAGCCATGAGGATCAGATTTTAGACAATGCTTCAACAGGTTTGAGACGAATGGCCTTCCAGGCCGGATAGATCGCCCCCAGGAACGCCGTAATAAAGACGGCCACAGCCACCTGTATATATATAGAAGGTATCGGATCAGGATAGACGATCTCCGACATGCCGAATTCGCGCATCCCCTCCGAGAAAATGGACAGGTCAATCCCCGTCTTTTCAAAAAACTTCAAGGTCAAGACCACCAACCCGATGCCCACCGGCATCGCCGTCAGTCCCAGGAATAATGTCTCAAACATAACCATCAGAAAGACGCGGCGACGGTTCATACCAATGGCCATGAGCATACCCAATTCACGCACGCGCTCCAGCACGGCCATCAACATGGTATTGATGATGCCGAAAATGAGGGCCAGCATGAAAATGGTAATGACGATCATATTGGTCAGTCCGATCTGCGATTCATACAGGGCCACTTCCGGGGCCACTTCGGCATAGGTGCGCAGATTCGCGCCGGGAAACAGGGGCGCCAGTCGGTCGCGGATCACCCCTACGCTGTCCGGGTCATTGACAATGGCCACGATCTGCTGGGCGATATCCCGGTCGGCTCCACCGGTGAGGCGAAGGAGATCTTCACGACGAACCATCACCGTCCCTTCATCAAAGGGGGTGGTGCCGGAGTCAAACAGTCCGGTGATCCGAAAGGCGCCAGCGGTGATATTTCCTTCCAGGTCCTGGAAGGTCAGCACGGCTTTGGACCGCATCTTGAGGCCGAGCTTTTCACACAGGTGGCGACTCATCAAGATGGGATTTCGGGCCGGCTCCAGGAAATCCCCTTCGACGATCTTTTCGGCGATAAAACTGACCCCTCGTTCCCGCTCCGGGTCAATCCCCCAGATGCGCACCCCCCGTGCTCCTTTGGCGGAGGAGACCATCCCCATCGAGACGGCCCGTTCACTGACGGATACAATACCGGGATCCTGGAAATAGAGAGCCCCTAAGGAGTCGGCATGTTCGAGGTGAAAACGGAAGTCGCGTTGTTTGTTGAAATCGGAGTGTTCGAGCTGCAAGTGCCCGATCTCGCGCCGGATGCTGTTGTCGATCAGGTTGTACACCATACCCCGCGAAAAACTGAGGAGGAAGATCAACGCCCAGATGCCCAGGCTGATAGCCCCCAACACCACCAGGCTGCGGGTGCGGCTTCTCCAGATATTTCGCCAGGCGATTTTGATCAGTAATCCCATATCAGTGACGCATGGATTGAACAGGTGACAGTGTGCTGATCTTGATCAGAGGATAAAGAGCCATCAACAATGCCATTCCAAAAATGATCATTCCTTGCTGGATGAAAATGCCCGCCTCGACGACAGTCGGGATGATCGGTTCCACGCCAAATTGGATATAGGCATCGGCCATCTCTCCGGTAAAAACAATGGGATTGACATGGAAATACCAGACAATGGGAAAGGCGAGCAGCATTCCAACAAATGCACCAACCGCCGCCAGGAAGAGAATCTCGATCCAGACCACGCCAGTGAGCAGTCGTCGCTTCATCCCGATGGCGATCAGCACGCCGAATTCGTATTCCCGCTCCTTGGTCATCATCAACACTGTACCGAACAGTCCGAACGCAATGATCAGATAAAGGATAAGGATGATGATATTATTTCCGGCAGCATCCAGGCTTCGTGCGGACACCAGGTCGGGGATCAGCTGCTCCCAGTCCAGCACCTCATAGGTGGACAGGTCCAGGTTTTTTCTTAGAGTGGCCACTGCTGCCTTCGACTCTTTCGTGCTTTCCAACTGAAGGACCAGGGAGGTGGCCCGCCCTTCAGCCCCGAAGAAATACTGGGCGGTGTGCAAGGGCATGAACACCATCAGTTTGTTGAGATCCGGCGAACCGAAGGACACCAGGCCAGTGATGGGATATTTGCCAGCGGCGCTGACCCCGTGATAGCCCTGACTGAGTAGGACCATGGTATCCCCGACTTCCAGTTCCAGCTCTTCTGCGATACCCTTTGCCACCAGGACCCCGTCTTCTGCAGCATCGGAAAAATACTGTCCCTTGACGACCCGTTCAGCCAGTCCTGTCAGGCTGTCTTCCGGTCCCGGGTCGATCCCGCTGACCAAAACACCCATGGTGATCGGTCCGGTAGAGGCCAGGGCAAAGGACTCGAGGCGCGGACAGATGGGTTTATTACCGATCAGGGCAGACATGGCCGCCAGGCTATCCGGATGGAGCTCCATGGAGCGATCAATGGTCTGTTCTTCCCAATATCCGTCAGCATGCACCTGGGCATAACCGAAATAGAAATGGACCACATTGTTGAGCATGCGGTCCCACCCGCCTTTCTGGAGGGAGCTCATAGAAATGGCAAACATCACCGCAAAGGCAACCGAGGCTGCGGAGATGAGCGTCCGGCGTTTATTGCGCCAGATATTGCGCCAGGCCAGGATCAGCCATTTGATCATTGGATGCGGCGCATATTTTGTTCGGAGAAGAAGTTGTCGGCAATGGGCTTGTCAAACTCTAGGTTCTTGTAGTTGACAATGGTCTTATGTCCCGGCTCATCGGCGGGGACCATGGTGAGGGTGGCGGGAAGGGTCTTCCCGCCCAGGGTGGTGATGTCAGAAGCCGTCATGGTGTTGACAAGATAGCCGTCTTCGTCATAAAACTCGGCCTGCAGCTGCATATAGTCCTTCTTGTCCACCCAGCTGATCACCTTCCCCCAGACCACGGCAGCATCCCGGGTGGGGGTCAGCTCGACCTTCCAGCAGTCCAGGCCCTGGATCTTCTCTGAACCCAGGAGCTTGTGGGTATAATCATAAATCGCTGAAGACTCCTTGACCAGGTCATCGTTGGTGAAGTCAGATCCCATCCAGGATTGCATCATCATGGAGGGGGGCATCTTGATGGTGCGACCGATGGTGGGGCGCCAGTTCCACATCTCTTTGTCCCGCTTGAGGAAGACAGAGCCTTTATCCCGCTTGGGTCCGGTGATGAGGATCAGGGCTTTTTCATTACCCTTGGACCAGGACTTGAACCCCACTTCCCGGCTCCAGGTAGGGCGGACGATGGTCATGGTCATCTCGCCATAGCTGGTCTTACCGCGAAGCTTTTCATCTGACCGACGGATGATGTCCGTGGCCGATGGTGTCTGCGCCAGGAGGAGAAGGGGCAGGAAGAGGAGGGATAGAATAGGAAATAGCCGTCTCATGTTTCGTTCTTCATCCACCCGGCATGCGGATGGTATCTGTTCAACCGTTGAGGAGGTGGTAAAGTTGAGAAAAATGGGGGAAAGATGGAGAAAACGGGTGCCGATCCGGAGTAGATGAATTAATGAAGGGGAATCCATAACTTTGGAGGGATGGATTGCTGAATGGTTTCAACAATGCACCACGAACCGAGAGGCGACCTTATGAATTTTTCAAAATCTAACTTTCAAAACACACTTCGACAAAGTTATACATCATACTAGCTCAAAGACTATGCAATCATAATGGACATCCGTGGCCTACTTGGTCTGTACGCAATTCAGACATCAAGAATGGAAAGTCATAAAAACCATACACGGGAGTCAAAGATTCTGCGGGTTAGTCTACATACTGAATGGCACAAACCCTTCAAATATGTTGGCTTTACGAACAAAAGCTACGCATGTAAAGGAGATAAACGAGATAAAAGGCTCGTATACACAGATGTTAGTATCCATTAAAACAAAATAAATAGATGACAAAAATTGACAAACAAGCCTTGGATTACATTTTTAAGTCAATTAAAAAGCAGCCTAGCGAATCATTTGAATCTGAAAAAATAGAATTCAAAAACTATTCATCTCAAAAAAGTCTGGTTGGTGATAATGAATTAGTAAAAGAAATTTCAGCTTTTGCAAATCACAAAGGTGGAACTATTGTTATAGGAGTAATTGATAGTTCTGATATCAAAAAGAACGAATGGGAAAAACAACTTAACGGATTCTTTTGTGATGATTACGATGAAGTAAAGGAAAGATTAAGAGGTAAAATTGAACCTCGTCATGAAATAGAAGTAGAAGAATATCAATTTGAAGAGAAGTATTATACTTTAATTCACGTTCCAAAATCATACAACTACTTAGTTGGTACAAGTAGTGGAAAGTTTTGCAAAAGAGACGGTAAATCAAGTATACCAATGACATCTTTAGAGGTAGAAGTTGCTGTTAAAAATTTACACAATTTTGATTGGACTGCAGAATTAATCGAAAATAAAAACTTCTTACAACTTTTGGATTTGGATTCTATTGAAGAAACTAAAAAGACTTACTGTGAGAAACGTAATTTGCCTAACTCCCTGCCAACATTGAAATTCCTAGAATCACTTGGAGCAACAAAAAATGGTTATTTAACTAGAGGTGGCCTTCTGTTTTTAGGAAGGATAGATTCAATTGTTGAACTGTTGGGACAATTCGAATATAGATTTAGTAGAAAAAGTAAAGGAGGTAGGTTGCTACTGAATGAAGTATGGTCGGATAATATCTGGAATTCAATAAAGAGGGCTAAAAGGTATTTTAAAATATTTAATGAATCTTTTGAAATCGAATATAAAGGTCAATCATACAAAATTAATCCATTGGATGAGCTTGCATTTCACGAGGCGTATCTAAACGGAATCGTTCATAGAGATTATACACTTGATGGAATGACTGTAGTAAACTATATGGATGAAGAAATCAGAATTACAAGTCCAGGAAAGTTTTATGGTGGTGTCAATGAAGAAAATATTGTTTATCATGAACCAAGGCACAGAAATAAAGGGTTAGCAAACATACTAATGCAGTACCAGTTTATAGATCGAGCAGGAATGGGAGTTTTAAGAATGGGACTTGGATCATTAAGGTATGGCAGAGGATTTCCTTCTTTTAAAGAAAAAGATGATAGTGTTGAGGTTTCAATGCAAAGTGAGTATTTAAGACCAAAAATATTTATACTTACCGCGAATAATCCAGATTCATTTGACATTCCTGACTTGCTTGTATTGAACCTCGTTTACGAAAAGGGCTTTGTGAAAATTGAGGAGGTTGAGAAACGCCTTGCTAATATTTCTAAAGATCCTTGGAAGAGCATTAAAAGAGTTCTAGAAAATTCTAAACTTATCAACTACATTGAATTTTGTGGAACAAATGATGGGATATACATACGAGTAAAAGAAGAAGCATTAGATGCAATGGAGGTGAGCAGAATTTTTAAAGTTTCAACAAATTCCGAAAAACATGTTAAGCTTTACAAGCATCTTAAGCAATTTGGAAAAGACAATAATATGAATATTACGAAAGTATTAGGCTACTCACAATCTTCATCAACTTCAAATTTCTTAAAAAATGCTAAATACGTAGTATGTAGTGGCAATGGAATAAATCGTAGATGGACAATACAAAAGGTTAACGGATACTAACACTAAATATGACGTAAGTCGTCCTCCGCATACCATTATCCGTTCGCTGAAACCAAAACGAAAATAAATAAAATATGAAAGTGAATATGAAAATAAAAAAGATTTGGAATGACCCTGTTTGGAGCAAAGTAATTTCGGTAATAATCATAGTGTTGAACAAGCCCCCTTTATAATTCCGATTATACGCAGGATAAACTATTGACAAATAGTCTGTTATCTGCATAGATAGTGTAGACTTCCGCTTTTTTAAGACAGTTCAAAATTGTAAACTTTGCATACTTTTCAAATGACACTGCATAATCATCATCAAGCTCATCATTGATCCAATTTTGAGCATAAGATGAAATCATGAAAAATATCAATAGCGCAGTAACAAATATTCTCGACTAATAATATTTTTCTCTGGCATCATTTTTTAATACAAAAAAGTCCAAATACCAATATAAAATATCTTACATTTCGGAAAATGGCATAATGATCAGCGCTGCAAGCATCAATACTACATAATAAATTAAAGCCAATATTGAACTTGCGAGACCGCTTTTCAAAACGTACAATATAATTTTCTTCCATCCAACTATTCGGTCAACCTGAAACAGTAAACTACTAATAGTTCCAGTTAAAATAAGACCGACAATCCAAATTACCAACTTCAAGTTGCTATCTCCATGTGTAATAAAGTCTCTATTATTACTTGACAAATGAATTATTGTCGATATTAAAACAAAATTTAGCGCGCCAAGAGCAATAAACCTCAATTCAATATTATTGAAAAGTGCCTTGGCTTTAAAATACAATTCCAATTCATTTACTATTTGCTTTTGCTCCAAATCATTACTTAAAATATCGACAATCTCTAGATCATTATTAAAATAAAAATCTCTAAATAAACTACCTGATGTCATTGACTCGAAGTCCCGTTTAGACATGTAACTGAATATCATATAGACAACGGTTACATATGCTACAAAGTGAATAGTCCATAATGCAAAAAGCCCAAAATCTATCTCCATTGTTATGTATTTGTTGAATAGTATTCTTTGAAGTACTCCCCATTGGAGTAGCCAGTTAGAAGACATTCTTAGGTGATAAAATTAAAGTCATAATCATCATCATTTTTCTTTTTTGCTTCTTTTTTCTTTTGTGAGTAACTCGACTATTTGTGGATAAATCAAGCTGCTCGGAAAGAAAAAAGTTCTGTCGGTTTACAACGGGCAATCCCTTGATGTGAACTCATGTTGTATTCTTCGAAGAACCGTTTTAACCCCTCGTAAAGCTCTTGACCATCCTCGGCTGGATGAAGATATACATAGTCATACTTCACACTCCGCCATAGGCGTTCGATAAAAACATTGTCCAGAGCCCGTCCTTTTCCGTCCATGCTGATCCGGATTTCCGAGCGTTCCAGGTATCCGACCCATTCTTCGCAGGTAAATTGGCTTCCTTGATCCGAGTTTACGATCTCAGGCTTACCATATTTGGCTATGGCTTGTCTGAGAACTCTGTGGCTGCTTTCAGCGTCCAGACTGTTACTCAAATCCCAACCGCCAACATATCGACTGAACAGGTCAATGATAGC
>JAUIEA010000010.1 GCA_030429045.1 Bacteroidia bacterium
CCATGCCGGATCCAGATCCGCGTTTGGTCTCCCTTTTTTCGGTATCTGCTGGCTTGGGTATGGCACCTTGTCCAAAACAAAGTAGGCCTTGCAAAAGAAATAGGCAAAGTATGGCGTGTCGCATTTTCATGAGTTGCTGTTTTAAGATAGGACACTTCAGGAGGTACACTGTTACCCCGAAATGATAAACTTCCGACCAATGCCCCTTTCGCATCGGCAAACGAAGCTCCAACCTGCAACAAGGGCTTCCAGCCGTATAAATGGCCTAGAAGACAAAATGATACCCGACTGCCAGCTGGATCGTCCTGTTTGTATAATCTACTTCCGTGGCCACACCATTCGCATCAGTAAAGATCAATGAGTCAACCGGGGTCAGACCCAGGTCATATTGACCCTGCAGGAAGATACGACCAATATAGGCACGAAGCCCGAAAGAAAGTCCGAAGTCATTCTCTTCAAATCGCCCGGGTACATCCTCCTCCCAGGTACCGTCAATATTGCGATCGGAGCGCAGGTGAATGCCGTAATAGGCACCGGCATAGGCACCCAGCTGGGGCCAGATCTTGTATTCCACCTGAGGTTGGAACTCCAGGTATTTGAACAGCCATTTTTCATCATCGGCTCCGGGATTGGAATCGATCATCTGTCCTCCCCGCTGGTTGTACAAGACACCCAATTCCACTTCGATCTTGTCCAGGAAGATATAGCCAAATCGTCCTCCGAACGAGGTGTAGGTTGCTGACTCCATGCTCTGTCCCATGATATCATTGGACATGTGGATGCGATTGATATTCAGACCTGCCTGCGGTGTAAACGTGAACTGCGCAAATAAAGCAGGGCTGGCCAGCAGACAAAACCCTGCCAGAGCGAGGCTCCGGCTCAACAAGCGCATAATGGAGGAATGTAAATGAGTCATATGTGTGGTCATAAGTTCAAAATGTGAACGATAGAGGGGTGTCTTCGCATATTCGGTCAACAAAACTAACATCTTCTTTCTGGCTGGCCTAGTCTGCCACAACCCACCAGGTACCCGTAATTCTGGCTTCCACATGAATATCCCCGGGATCGACCTCCAGGGGAGCACTTTCCTTCATGGCCGACATCCGGACCTGCAAACCGCCATCGCGATGCACCGGTTCGCTTCCATACCGGATCTCCTTGAGCGCGCCGAGTCGAGTCCCCGCTGCTCGTGCCAGGATGGAGGCGTCCTCCCTGGCTTGCAGCACTGCCTCTTCCAGGGCTTCATTCCGCTGCTGCTGGTCATCTTTCAGACCAAAGGTCAGCTGAAATTCAGCCTGGCTCTCTGAGTGGGCAAGCACACCGAGGACCAGCCCCAGTCGTTCCTTGTCAAATGGGATGGTAATATGGAGATGTTGGCGGGCATCATATCCCTTGAACGTCTGTTTCCCCTCGTGGAATTCGTATCTCGGCTGAATCCCGAAATGACCCGTTCGCAATGCAGACACCTCCAGCGAGCCGGACATCAGGTCAGCTCGTAACTGGTGGACCCGATCGGCCAGTCCCTGCAAACAGGGGGTATACTCCTGGGACGTTTCCACCATCTGGAAGGAAAAGGTCACTTCGTCAGGGGTGGCGGATACACGGGCCCGACCGTCCACGGTGATCTGTGCTGGGGATTGGGTCATGGCAGGAGCATTATTGGATATTGACCAACTGGATATCAAAGATCAGCACCGCATGGGGTGGGACCTTCGCCGATGGAGAACTGGAGCCATAGGCCAACCCGGAAGGAATGAACAGTTTGCCCTTGCCTCCCTTTCGAAACTTGGGAATGCCTTCCTGCCAGCCTTTGATCACCTGATGGAGAAAAAAGGAAGGCGGGTTGCCTGGCATACTTTCATCGAAGATGGTCCCATTGGGCAGATAGCCGATATAGGCTACAGTCACCTTTGACTGACTGGTGGGATAGGATGTACCTGATCCCGGATCTTCGATGATATAATGCAATCCGGAGGACGTTTTCTGCGCCGTCAGGCCCTTATCGGAGAGGTAATCCTCGATAATGACAATATCATTTTCCAATTGCATGGCCGCTGCTTGATCTTCCTTCTGACAGGAGAACAGGCCCAACAAGAGGAGGGAAAGGAGAAATCTATTCATGGTTATCCACCTGGTTTTCACGGCTGCAAGATACATTGCTTTTGTTGCCTCTCTGGTGCCGGATGCTGGGAACGGCCCTCTTCTGCAACCGTGAGATGGTCTCCTCAATCCGTATCTTTGATACCTCACGCAACGGACCCTATGACCCTGGAAAACCAAATTCGACTCCTCATCCTGGCTTGCCTGCTCTTCCTCTCCACGGTCCTGCATGCCCAGGAAAATTTGCGCATCGAACCACCTCACTGGTGGACGGCCATGCCGTCCAATGAACTGACGCTGGTTCTCTGTGAAAAAGGGATCGCCAGCTGGACACCCACCGTGCGGGAGAAAAGCCTGCGGTTGAAAGAGGTCCTGCCCTGTGATCATCCGGACTACCTCTGGTTGACCCTGACCTGGGATGCCGTGTTCAAGGCTTCCACCATCACCATTCAATTGGACCGGGAGGGGCAGATCAGGGAGATCCCCTACACGTTCAAGTCCAGAGACAGGCATTTTCGCCCGGGAGGATTGCAATCCAGTGATGCCCTGTATGTGATCCATCCGGATCGGTTTGCCAATGGCGATCCTGCCAATGACAGAGCAATCCCCTCGCGCATCAAACGAAAAGATCCGGAGGCCCGTCATGGCGGTGATATCCCGGGGGTACTCCAACATCTGGATCATATCAAGAGCCTGGGGGCCAGTGCGGTTCTGCTCTATTCGATCGAGGAAGCCAGGGGGACACAACCCGCCTTTCCGGAAAACTCCATCACCAACCATTTCGCCGTGGATCCCCGATACGGGGATGCCGCCGGTTATCGACAGCTGGTGCAGCGTCTGCACGAGATGAAGATGAAAGTGGTCAAGGACATGGTCTATTCACATGTGGGACCAGAACATCATTTGATCCGGAATCTGCCCTTCCCCGGCTGGCTCTCGCCAGAGCAGCAACAGAAGCTGGCCAGCGGAGGATCTCAACTGGCATGGCAAATCGCTGACCCCCTGTTGCGGGACTATCTGACCCAGATGACCTTGTGGTGGATGGAAGAATTTCAGGTAGATGCCCTTCGTCTGGATCATTACGCCCTGACGGATCGCACCTTTGCGGATCACCTGATCCACCTGGTGGAAGGTGCCTATCCCGGCGTCAATATTTTTGCAGATATCCCGGAGGATGATCCTCAGACACTCAGCCGGTCAACCTGCACACACCAGGAAGGTCGTTCGGGTGATCCCGCACTGAAGCATGTGGTTAATTATCCCCTGTATAAAGCAATTAATGACCTATTCTCCCGGGCAAGGAGTCCAGGTGGATCGGACCCATTCCAAGCCGTTCTGCAAGCAGATGAATACTATCTGGATCCGGGTCGACATATCAACTTCCTGGATGACCGTCGCACTACCCGCTGGTTTGGCCGGCAGGAGAAAGACCTGGAAAGATACAAGGCAGGACTGGCCATTCTGTCGACCGTCCGCGGGATCCCGGCCATCTACTACGGCACGGAGATCCTGATGAAACAGACCCGGACCCCCGGCAAGGTCAGTGAAGACTTCCCGGGCGGATGGCAGCGGGATCGGCGGAATAAGTTCACCGACAGGGGTCGAAAGAAAAAGGAAAAAGAAGCGTTTCGGACCCTCCAGCGCTACCTCACCTGGCGGTCAGGCAACCTGGCCGTTACGCGAGGAACGCTGGTCTCCTACCCGCCACAGGATGCCGTGCTCACCTACTTCCGGCGATATGGCGAGAGCCTGGTGATGGTGGTCATCAACGGGGATCAGGGCAACCGCGAATTTACCCTGGATCCCTACCGGGATACTACGAGGGGGTATGCCACCGCCCGGGATATCCTGACCGGGGAGACCTACTCCCTGGACCAACTCTGGATGCTGGCCGGATTGGAAAGCCGGGTGTTGGAGCTGGAGCGGTAAATTGTATTCAAACAAGCAATCGCACCAGCTGCCAGATGGCCAGCGCCAGGAAGATCACTGCGATGATGCGATTCAGATGGCGGGTCAACCCCTCGGATTTCTGTTCGATGACCCGGCCCAGCAGGGTAAAGATGACCATGACAGCAAAGGCCCCGGCCACAGCTCCCAGGATCAGCCAGATCCAGAGGGATCTTTCCTCCACGGGAAAGGCCATCAGCCCCAGCCATAAAAACCAGAACGGATAGACCAGGACATTGATCAGGGAGAGCCCGACACCTCGCCAGAAGGGCCTGTGGTGGACTACCTCTCCCTCCGCTTTTGCGGGTTTAGCGGTGAAATAATACCCGGATAACCCCAGGAATATAGGAATGGCCACCCATTGCAAGATGGCATCCAGGGTGGTATTGGCTGCGAGTACATCAAAACCGAAAAGCACGATCAGGATCTGAAATCCTTCTATCAGGGTGGCGCCCAGACCCATGAGCAAGGCCGGGCGTGGCCCCCGATGCACGGCGGTTGCCAGGACATTCAGATTGATCATCCCAAAGGGCAGGGATCCCAGCAGACTGATCCCGAAAGCCATCATGAAATACCCGAATGAATGCATGAATTCCGTTAATTTGCCCAAGATACGCTACGCGTTTCAGGCCTGTTCAGCATTTCTGTCCAATCAACCTCCATGTCTCTTCCCCGTCAGGTGCCTCTTCTCCTCTTGCTTGCTGGTATTCTGACCATCTGGGCCTATTCGATCCGTCACTATGATCGGGTCAATTCCGCCATGACCGGTGGTGGTGACAGTTGGGGGTACTTTGTCTACCTGCCCTCCACTTTGATCAGTGGCGACCTGATCACGCTGGAAACTGCTGCGGCAAAACGAAAGGAGATGCGACCTGAAAGTATCGCTCCCTGGCTGAATCCGCTGGGGATCGGGGAGGTCTACTTTTCGCCCACCGGTCACCCGGTCATCAAATATACCAGCGGCGTCGCCATGATGCTCTCCCCCTTCTTCATGGCGGCTCATGTCCTTGCCCCGTCACTCGGGCAGATTGCAGACGGCTATTCGCCGGTCTATTTCTGGGCGATATACCTGGGCCTGGCCCTCTGGGTCATCCTGGGGTTCCTTGCTCTGTTTCAGGTGTTGATCCGCTATGTATCCCACTCCGTGGCCCTGTTGACCCTGCTGATGCTGGCGCTGGCCACCAATCTGTACCACTTCGTGGTGTATTACGCCCCGATGGCCCATGCACCTCTCTTTGCACTGTATGCCTTTCTCATCTATTTCTCGGAATCATTCTATCGCAAGCCGACCTGGCGGAATAGCGCCCTGATCGGGTTGATCTGCGGCATGATCACCCTCATCCGGCCGACCGAGATCATTGCCGTACTCATACCCTTGCTCTGGCATTTCAACGGGCTAGGCCATCGTCTCCGATTTTTCAGAACCAACTGGCCCTACCTGCTACTGGCGGCCGTGATGTTCATTCTTCCCATCCTGCCTCAATTGTTCTACTGGAAGGCCGTATCCGACAGCTGGCTGTTTTACAGTTATGGCGGAGAAGGATTTGACTTCAGTCAACCCCATATCCTGCTGGGCCTCTTCGGCTTCAAGAACGGGTGGCTGGTGTACACGCCGGTATTCTGCCTGATCATTCCCGGATTGGCCTACCTCTATTTTGTCCGGCGACATTTATTCTGGCCGATCATGCTGTTTCTGGCCTGTCATGTGTATATCATCTACAGCTGGCACAACTGGTACTATATCAATTCCTTTGGCTCACGTCCGATGATCGAGACCTACGCCCTGGCAGCCATCCCCTGGGCCATCCTGGTCCAGCGGATGTACCGGGGCGTTGGAAAGTGGCTGGTGCTCTGTTTTATCCTGGCCACTATGGCGTTGAATCTGTTCCAGACGTGGCAGGTTTCCCGGGCCATCATGTTATCCGAGGAAGGAAGTGAGGATTATTATACGGCCATCTTCGGAAAAACGGCCATGACCGAACGGACCCTGATCGCGGCGGACAGCCAGGTCAAGCCACCTGACCAAGCGGGCCTGGACTCGCTGGGTGTCGTCGCTGATTACCGGGTGGACACCTTTTCCCTCCGGGAAAATGTGGTGGTGGAGACAGAACGGGGTCGGGTGATCAAGGTGGTGGACCAGCAACTCAAAATGGACCTGACCAGCATCGATGTCCGACCCGGCGACTACCTGCGCATCAGTACGAGTGCCCGGTCAGAAGGGTGGAACACAGACCGCTGGGGCATGGCCCGACAGGTCATCAATATCAACCAGGATGGCGAGTGGCTGTTGTGGGTCCTGCACCGGATCAATAACAAACTGGGCAATGATACCTGGAACCTGTGGGGCGGCCAGCCCGGGTTCTGGGGAGAGGCCTGGTTCTTTATCCGCATTCCACATCAGTATCGGCCAGGAGACCAAATCCAGGTGTGGATCGAGAATCCGGCTGCCGTTCCCCTCCTTGTCCAGGATTTCCATGTCGAACATTGGCGAAAGAAGAATCTGTAATCAACTACAACAACCGGCTCAACCGATCTTTCGCGAGCCAAAATGTCGGTCAATTGGCAAATCCACCAATTCTATGCTACCCGCATAGGGGCCAGAACAGATTCCGTTGTCTTCCTGTCGACACCCCGATCGGATGATCCATTTCCGATCCGGATTTCAAAAGGATTTTGTTTGGTATTGAAAGGTGGGAATACGGGGCGGTATGGAAGCATACCGCCCCGTTCCTTTCAGTTGAAATCGGCATCGAAAATCCCGATCATACAACGTGGAAAACTGAATTTCATCGGAGTTGAGTGCTAACCGACGCGACTTACGGTCTCTTCAACGCCTTATAGCGCTTCCAGTCCCGAAACTGTTGCAGCACCTGCCTGGCTGACTCGGCCGGAACTCCTCTTCTCTGCTGTTCCTGACATACCCGGTAAAGGTATCCCCAGTGCCGGAAAATGTCGCGATAGGCCTTCCAGAGTGGTCGTCCGGGATGATAGATATGGGCGGGTTCGGAGGCTACCCCATTATATTCCAGGATCGAAAAATGAGTCCCGTCAGCCAGATCGGCCAGCGATCGGGTGCGCAGGTCAAACCGGCCATAGAACAGCCCCCTGCAACCCAGGCTGATCCTGTCAAAAGCAGCCGTCAGCTCCGGTGTGATCAGGTGGCTGGCATCGAGGAAGGTCGTTCCCCGGCAATGATTGCCAATGGGCTCCAGCAATTGAACTTCATCCTTTCCGGGAATAGAGGCGAGCAGGTCAGGTTGCTCCCGGTACAACCGCTGGTGCTGAAAACTGGCCCGGGGATAATCGGCCATCAATTCCGCTACTGTTCGCCGGCCATCACCGGTGACAGACAAGAACCCCTTGCGACAAATAGAGGTGATCTGCCCGGTCTGTACATGGGGCAGGCGATGGTACATGATACTGTATTCCTCCTCCCAGGCCACAAAGTCCTGGACCAGAAAATCCACTCCGGGATGGGCCTGGAGATGTTGGACCATGGCCGCTTCATCCGCACACTTGAGGACCAGGAATCCCCGTTCGCCCATATTGGGCTTGGCGATGGCGGGCCATTGGATCTTCCCTTCATGTACCAGATCCCGGATCTCTTCTTCCCGGCGGGTCTCGCCCGGGATAAAGACCGTATTGGGATATACGCCTTGCGGCAGGTGTTGGTAGATATTGATCTTGGATTCTCCCAGCAGGCCGCCGGTTTCGATGACCGGATTGGCGCGGGTAAAAAAGAAGAGATTGCCCGCACGCAGTCCGTAATACAACCAGATCAGGACCACCGGGATGTTGAACAGCCAGGAAGGCCAGAACTCCCATTGTGTCCACCGGACCACCTGATCCCTAATGTACCGGGACAAGGTCACGTCGATCCGTTTGGTGGTGAAGCAGATCTTTATGGATCCAGTAGGGGTTTTTTGTGGATAAATGTGCAGCCGTTACACTGATGGTCCGCACCCGGTCCTCCCGATTCATGATGAAATCGTTGTGCTGATCGCCGGTTTCCAGGTGGTGGAATGCGAGGATCTGATCGATATCCGGGCGGGCGTGTGTCCGCAGAAACTGTTCAAACAACCGGCGTCGGCGCCGGCGCACCGGATAGGGATACAATGTGGAAGATGACCAGATCCGGGTATCTCCGTCGGGAATGAGCTCGATCTCTTTTCTTCTGCCGTTCCAGACCAGGACCTGAGCCCCTGCGGGATCTGCCAGGATCATGGTAAAGGGTTCGATGCCGGAAAGGGAATACTCGTGGAGGAAGGCTTGAAAATCTATTTCCTGAAAGGCATCCAGGACCACCAACCCCCGGCTCCGCCGATAGGGGGGGCGATGCTTGTGTTTGCGTCGGGCACCATTGAGCAGGCAGATCGCCCGACCCTGATCAGAAAAACAGATCCAGGAACCGCCAGCGCCGGAATCGACCGGGTAGTGCAAGGATTCACCCCGGGTGGTTCGCCGATGGGTCAGGTGAAGTGCGGCCCGGTGAGGTGCTTCATCGCGATTGGAAGTGAGAAAGTGCCCGCCGGATCCGTCTGGGATCCAGGTTACTGTGCACATTGTGAGGTCCGATATCGAATGGTTGACGGGGCTACACCGAATCCATCCGGGAGCAGAAAACCGGGGGATTGCTGGATGATCCCGATCTTGATGATGGCCATATGATGGATGGCGTGTTCGACGCAGTAGATCAGTTCACGGGACAGGGAGGAGGGCACGGAAACACCCTGGCTGGAAATATCCAGGTCATCCATATCCAATATCAGTTCGTAATCTCCGTCGAGGTGTTGCAATTGACAGATCAGATCCTCACAAATTTCGAAGGCAAATCCGGGGGATTGCTCCAACTGCAGTTCTCGTACCCGCAGACTGTAATTGACCCGGCCGGCCGGGCTCTGGCCCAGCAAACATTGGTAAAATTCGAGTAAATGACGAACGTGTTGCCCCACGGAAGCGCCGGAAAGGACATCCTGTGGTCCGGCATAGGCTGGCGCCTCCAGATCGGATATGACCTTCTTCAGATCGCTGAGCAAGGCTTGTGAGGCTTGTATGACCGGTTGAAACATGGTGTCAAAGATAGGGAAAGCGGGTGGTAGCTAAACCGATGAACGTCCGAATTTTCCAATTGGTATTTCCGGGTTCATTCTACTTTTCTTCATTACCCTGATCTATGGCCTCCTTGGAGTCTTCCCAGAACTTCCTAAAGACCGGCTTGAGCTTGTCATAGGCCACCTGCGCCTGTCCTGGTACCATTTCCAGCAGGGGCCAGGTCATGGATTTCTCACGGTGTTCGGGCGGAATGAATCCAGCCCGGTTGACCAATCCCAGTGCAGAGGCCAGGATAATGGTCGCCAGGACTGCATACAGGATGCCGCCCTGGAGTTCGTTGACAAAGTTCAGATTGATGGACTCCAGGAGCTTTTCCAGTCGCCTGGCCAGCCATCTGACCGCCCACATCACCACGAGGAAGGTCAGGAGGAATCCAACCAGGAAGAGAAATGGATGCTGGGTATTGAAGATCCGTTGCATCCCTCCGGTCACTTCAGCGGCAAATCGCATACTGACCAGTAAGCCAACCAGAATGGACACAATGGTAAAAACGGTTTTGATGATCCCGGCATGATATCCCTTGTAAAAGGAGAACCCGGCTATGGTCAAAAAGGTAATGTCTATCCACATAATGGCTGCTTGAACTGGAAAATTAGGATTCTTTCCGAAATTCGCAGTGTTCCGAGGCAACCATCTGCAGACCATCCGCACCTTAACAGAAAGCACAGTACTATGCGCTTACGACATGTCATGTTCATTCTGGTATCCCTTTTTCTGCTGCAAGCCTGTGGCAAGGAAGAGGAACATCTTCAATTGACCGAGCAGGACATCCAGGAAACCGTAGAAGCCAATTTTCGCACCGATGATGGCGGCGTCATCCTGGAGGCTCAGCAAGCCATCAAGCTCATCTCCCTGATGAGTTTCCCCTGCGATTTCGTGAAAGACACGACCCTGCAGTGGAAAACCCAGAATTTCAATCTGATCCAGAACATCTCCTGGAAGGTGTTTTGCGATGACAAGGTGGTCAAGAAGATCCAGTATGAGCAGACCGGTTCCTGGCAACTGGATCGCTTATTCCTGCAGGCCGCCAGCAACACCCTGTCCAATCTCACCATAACACAATTGACCAACGTGGAACACTATATCGTCAATGGCGATGTGTTTCGGGAAGGTCAGAATATCCTCACTCGTCCGAATTCCTCCCGTGAATTTGCCCACAGTTTTTCTCTGACTTTCCAACACGTGGCCATCCGAAAATCCAATTACACCATCGCCTCCGGTAAGGCGACATTCCAGATTACCGGGAAGGTAAAAGACGGGAAGGAGTTCAGCGAGAAGGGGGATATTGTGTTTCATGGTGATCAGACGGCGACCATTCTCATGCAGGGTCAGTCCTACACCATCTCCTGGACGTAAGGAGGGGTTGAGTTAAGGAGTTAAGGAGTTAAGGAGAAAATACGCCGATCTCCATTCAAAAAGAAACTCAATTCGAGGGCGTTCAATGGGTCAAATTCCTTGACCCAGAAGGATCGACCAGGAACGTACATAGCATTTGAATGCACTAGCCCAAATGGCGTGTACAGTGATTTCCCGATCCGGTTGACTTGCATCCTAAAGGCCACTGAAGAGTATCCCAAATCCTCATACCCTCCGTCTACTCCAACCTCCTCAACTTTTCTTCGCCACCATGGTCAGGATGGTCGCAATGGCTACGGTCTCTCCGGTCTCGTCGTAGACATCGACCAGGAATTTGACGATCCCCTTTGGAATATCTTCTTCATTCCGGGTTTCCTGGTCCACTTTTTCCTTGACAGTCAGGCGAACACCAATGGTCATACCGGCATACACCGGCTTGGTGAATCGACATTCTTCCAAACCATAATTGAGAAGAACGGGTCCCTTGCCCGGATCCACGAACAGACCGGCCGCTGCGCTGAGGATGAAATATCCATGAGCTACACGTTCGGTGAAGATGGTTCCATCCAGTGAGGTCACATCGGTATGGGCATAAAAATGGTCCCAGCTGACATTGGCAAAACTGACGATATCCGCTTCGGTGACGGTGCGCTTGTGGGTATGCACCGTCTCGCCTACCTGGAGATCTTCAAAGTATTTGCGGAAGACATGCTGTCCCGGATCCTTGTAGGCACCGCCGATCTGATATTGCTGGGTGACCTCTGTCAGCGTGGTCGGAGAGCCCTGGATGGCACAACGCTGCAGGTAGTGCATCACCCCACGCTTGCCCCCCATTTCTTCTCCTCCGCCGGCTCTTCCGGGTCCGCCATGAACCAGGAGAGGCATGGGCGATCCATGACCGGTGCTTTCAGCGGCACTGTCGCGGTTGAGCATGAGGATACGCCCGTGGTGACTGGCCGCCCCCAGCACATAGTTCCTGGCGATCTGGTTGTCGTTGGTGACGATGGAACTGACCAGTGAACCCTTGCCCATGCGAGCCAATTCGATGGCCTCGTCAAGATGGCGGTAGGGCATGATCGTGCTCACGGGGCCGAAAGCCTCGATGTTGTGAGCTTCGGTATGTTTGAACGGCTCCGGTTGTACAAAGAGCACCGGCGCCATGAAGGCTCCTTTTTCCCTGTCCCCTCCCAGGATATCCACCTGATCGGGGTCGCCATAGGCAAGTCGGGCATTCACAGCCAGCTGGGCGATCTTTTCGCGCACCTCCTCGAGCTGGGCCCGACCGGCCAGGGCACCCATCCGGACGCCCTCTACCCGAGGATCTCCGATGGCCGTTTTACTCAGGGCTTTTCCGAGTTGGATCTGCACATCTTCAACCAGGTTTTCCGGGACGATGATCCGGCGGATAGCGGTACATTTCTGGCCGCACTTGACGGTCATTTCCTTGCGCACTTCTTTGATGAAGATGTCGAATTCAGGTGTGCCCGGAATGGCATCCTCACCCAGGATGATGCAGTTCAACGAATCCGCCTCCATGTTGAAGGGCACGGATTCTTCGATGAGTCGCGGCGTGGACTTGAGCATCCGTCCCGTTGAGGCCGAACCCGTAAAGGTGACCACATCCTGGCTGTCGACATGATCCAGAATCCCTCTGGCAGAACCGCAGATCAGCTGCAGGCTACCGGGTGGGAGGATACCGGAGGCATCGATATCCCGGACCATGGCTTCGGTCAGGTAGGACGTGACGGTCGCCGGTTTGACAATGGCTGGCATGCCGGCCAGCAGGTTGACGGCACTTTTTTCAAGCATGCCCCCGATGGGAAAATTGAAAGCATTGATATGGATGGCCACGCCTCGTTTGGGCACCATGATATGATGTCCGATAAACGACCCTCCTTTGGACAGGGCAGCGTGTTCTCCGTCGATATAATAGGGCTGATCGGGAAACTGGCGACGCAGACTGGAATAGGCGAACAGATTGCCAATGCCCCCTTCGATATCGATCCAGGAATCCACTTTGGTCGCTCCTGTCTGATAGCTGATGGTATAATACCTGTCTTTGAGCTCGATGAGATGCAACGCCAGGGCCTTGATCATGCGACCACGTTCGTGGAAGGTCATCTTTGACAATACAGGACTCCCCGTGTTCCGGGCATATGCCATCATTTCGCTGAAATCCAGCCCTTTCGAACTGGCCCTGGCAATGGGCGCCCCTGTAGAGGCGTCAACGAGCAATTCGCCGTCATCCGTGCCTTCGATCCAAGTGCCCAGTGCGTAGTTCCCCAGTTTCTTTGCCATAATCCGTTCGTTTGCCCCAAAGGTAGCAACTGTGCTACGATGGCTGGTGTCTGCAACCTAAAAGTGTGTCTAGTGGCCGGTTTGGACATACTTTGCTCCTGGATAGTCGTTCAGGCTTCGGATATTCGAGCCACAAATGTTCTTCAGATATGTGCCTCCGCTTCATTTTCCTGCTATTCTGGGCTCTGCCCCTTGGCCTCTACAGTCAGTCAGCTCCCCCGAACTGGTATTTGCAGGACCCACGATCCGATGGCATCTATGGTGCAGGGGTCCAACAGGCCTATCTGCTGCTAGGCGATCGACCTGTTCAGGAGGTGGTTGTGGCTGTGATTGATGCAGGTGTGGAGGTCGATCATGAGGATCTTTCCGGTATGATCTGGACCAATCCAGGAGAGGTCCAGGGCAATGGAATGGACGATGACGGGAACGGTTATGTTGATGATGTGCACGGCTGGTCCTTCCTTTGCGGACCGGGAGGAGATATCGAACATGAAGCTCTGGAACTGGCCCGGATCGTCCAGGATATGAAAGCCTATTTTTCAACAAGGGACCTTTCGGCACTTTCAGAGACGGATCAGAAACGGTATGACCGATACCAGCAATGGGTTGGCCTTCTGGATGCCCGGCAACAGGAATTGCAGCAGCAATACGACGCTGCTCGCAGCATGCTGGACCTGATCGATGCGGTCAAGGCACAAAGTGGTGGTGAATTTTCCAGGAAGACAATCAACGCTTATGAACCGGCAACCCGACAGGAAAAGGGATTAAAGACTGCGTTGAGTGTGATGGCTCTGTTCATGGATGCGAAAGCGGTGGCCAAAGAACTGCGGATGGGGGCCGATCAGTTGGGGCCGCTGATCGAATACAATTCGATCGATACCGACAGTCTGCGCCGACAGATCGTCGGTGATGACCCTGATGACGGTCAGCAACGCGACTACGGTTGCGATCGAGTGGAAGGTCCGGACGCGATGCACGGCACGCATGTGGCCGGCATAATTGCAGCCAGGCAAGGCAATGGACTGGGTATTGAAGGCATTGCGAAAAATGCCCGGATCTTGGTCTTGCGAGCTGTCCCGAACGGGGATGAACGCGACAAGGATGTGGCGAATGCTATTCGCTATGCGGTCGATCACGGTGCCAGGGTGATCAATATGTCCTTCGGCAAACCATATTCGCCGCAAAAGTCATTGGTGGATGAGGCCGTCCAATATGCATTGAGCCGGGATGTCCTCCTCGTTCATGCTGCAGGAAATGATGCGGTTGACAACGATCAGGTCCCCTCTTTTCCCAATCGAAAGTTGGCAGATGGAACGACTGTTCCAAACTGGTTGGAAGTAGGCGCGAGCAGCTCGTCCAGGAAAAAGAAAAATCTGCTGGCCACCTTTTCCAATTACGGGGCCACAACCGTCGACCTGTTTGCACCCGGTGTCGATATCTATTCAGCTGTTCCGGACAATGGCTATGAAGATGCATCCGGGACCAGCATGGCTGCTCCGGCTGCCGCGGGAGTGGCGGCGCTGATCCGGGGGTATTTTCCAGACCTCACGGCAGCCGAAGTGCGTGAGCTGCTCATTCGTACTGCAGAACCGGTAAAAGGCAAGGTGCGGATACCCGGAGGAAAGGCCAAGGCCAGGCTGGTGGACCTGTGTATCAGTGGCGGTATTATCAATGCTGAAAATGCGGTCCGGGAACTGCTGGCAACAGGCGAATAAATCTTCGTACAGTTCTGATTCCTGTTATTTGATTGTTAAATTCTTTCCGGTGTGACCCGCATCACGGAAGGAACAGTATGGATGTTCGACTTTTGAACATAGTGTAGGAAGCACTAATAGACAAGCACCAAATCACAAATAAATCTCAATGACCAATATCCAATGACCAAAACCTGTTTTCATTTCAGTCATTGGTCCTTTCGAATTTAGAATCTATTTGTTTTTTGAAATTTGGAATTTCCAACTCTATTCATAGCGTTTGATTGTGGGTGCCCCGGAGGATGACTTCGGGGCTTTTTTCGATCAGGAAGAAAGAAGCACCAATGGGGAAGCACCAATGAGCAAGCACCAAATAACAAGCATCAAATCACAAATAAACCTCAATGACCAATATCCAATGACCAAAACGAATAGGTTGTCAGTTTTGGTCATTGGTCCTTTCGGATTTGGAATTTATTTGTCTTTTGGAATTTGAGATTTGGGATTTCCCTCAAAACCGATCTTTACGCCACCATAAATCGTCCTGGGCATCCCGGGACCATAGACAAAGTTGCTATCGCGGTTTTTTCCTGTATCAAAATCGTGCTGGTAGGCATTGGTCAGATTTCGTACACCAGCGAATACCTCCAGGTCTGTTCCCAGCGTCGGGATGGGGATGGTATAGGCGGTTCGCAGACTCCACTCCAGAAATGCCGGGGTGTCTTTATAGGCATCCACCATTTGTTCGGGAGCTCCGGCAAAATGAGCGATGGACATGGTACCGGTGTAGACTGCATTGATGGAAGCTTTCCATTTACCGAGGGGAAACAAAGACAGGGTGGCGTATCCGTATTGGTTTGGTGTCCGCAAAAATGGTCGTCTGGCGGCCTGGCCTTCAATCCAGCTGACAGGTGAATCGAACAGGCTGGATTGAACGGTCATGCCGGTTTCGATCTGCAGTTTCTGGTCCAGGTTTGCTCGCAATTCCAGGGTCAATCCCTGGACTGTTGAACCGGATCCATTGCGCTTGACAAATCGTTGTCCATGGACATCTTCTCCGTCCGGATCCAGATAGAAAGCGTTCGACAATTGTGTATGAAAACCTTCCAGGGTAAAGCCTGCCACCCAATGCTCGTCTGCATGGTCATAATTAATGGATCCGCTCAAGCTGTGGGATCGCTCCTCACGAAGTTCAGGATCGAGTGAAATGCGAGATACACCACCGCCGGCAAAGGCGATATGCAGATCGGCGTCAAAGGCCTGGGGTGCCCGAAAACCTGTGCCCCAGGACAACCGGAATTGGGTTGTGTTGTAAAGCCGGTACAACAAGGCAATCCGTGGATTGAACAACGGTCTGCCGACCAGATTGTGCTGGTCCAACCGAATGCCGGTCAAGAGATTGATCGAAGGGGTCAACTGCAAGTCACTCTGGGCAAATACTCCCAGATTCTGACTGCGTTGATCGACTCGATAGTCATACGCCTGGATTTCATCAAACACATCGTCTACAACGACCTCCGTTCCCAGGGTCAGGACATGGCTTCTGCCGGGTGTATTACGCAATCTGTGATTCAGCTGAAGACCGCCCTGAAAAGTGGTATTCAGCGAGTGGCCATAGGGTGGATCGGCCAGATGGTCCATCAGTTCTGCCGGATCATCCGGCAGGATTCCGGTGTAATGTTTTCTGCTAGTGGATTGCCCGGCCAGGTAGGCAATGACCGAACTGCGATCTTCATTGAAATTGATCTGGTAATCCGCACTCCCGATCAACACATTATGGGCTCGTTCTTCCGATTGTGCTGCCAGATGCGGTGGCCGCTCACCTTCTTCTCCGCCGAAGCGGTATTCATTCAGGCTGGAAAGGCTGATCTCCAGTTTTTGATCCGGGGTGGGCAGGAAAAACATATTGGTCCCAAACGAATGGTTGCGCAAGGCGGGTAATTCTGAGAATCGATCACCATTGTGATCATAGGTGGGACGATCCCGCCCATGGAGAAAGAGTGTTGCCCCTGCCTTTTTGGAAGGATGAATGATGGTCGCATTGGCATTGGCCAGATGATCCACGGTCCGGCCCCCGATATGTTGCCAGGTATAGGCGATTTCAGATCGATTTTCTGCAGGTATTCGGGTGATCACATTCACAGTACCTCCGATGGCGCCGGAGCCATAGAGAACTGACCCCCCTCCCCGGACCACCTCGATCCGTTCGATCATATTGGCGGGTAATTGTTCCATGCCATAGAGTCCTGTGAGTGGACTGAAGATGGGCCGGCCATTGATCAGGATCTGCGAGTATCCACCGCCAAGGCCATTCATCCGCAGCTGGGTATAGTTGCAGGTCTGGCAATCGGTTTCCACTCGCAGCCCGGGCTGAAAACGAAGGCCATCTGCCAGGTTGCAGGCCTGAACCTCCTCCAGGGCTTCTTTGGAGATGACCGACACGATGACCGGAGTCCGGGTCTGTCGTTTGAAGGTGCGGGTTCCGCTGACCACCACCGCATCCATGATCAAGGGACTGGCCGTAAGTCCGACCAGCTGCTGATCCGACGTGATCTCCACCGTATCCAAAAGGTAACCCGTGTAGGAAATCTCATAGCGTCCGGGCCGGGTCAGGGTAAATTCTCCGTTTGCATCCGCGATGACGCCTGCTTCGGTATCTATGGCCCGCAGGGTGGCGAAGGCCAGGGGTTCTCCTGTTTCACTGTCCTGCACACGTCCGCTGATCTGCGCCGATAGTACAGAGCCGGAGATCATTAGAAGCAAAACGAGGAATGCGCAAGGATGAGCCATGTATGCGTTAATAATTTAGACAAATCTAATTTATTATTTTATCATTACCAATATTGAAGTAATATTCGCCGTCCTGCGGCCGGTCGAACAGCCCCCTCCACGCCGTCACCAGCCCGAGTCGATCAGATATCTCTGAAGAGATCCCCAGTGGTTCTTCTTTACCGTATCTTGATACCTGTCAACACCTTCTCATCATGGCCAAGTCCATTCCTCTCCTTGTCCTGACCTTCCTTTTTGCCCTTTCCGGGCTGCATGCCACCAGCTTCTATGTCTCCCCTTCCGCGCTGTTGTCCGGGGACGGCAGCATGGGCAATCCCTGGACACTACAGACAGCCCTGAACCATCCCTCAGCTCTTCAACCCGGAGACACAGTCTGGCTGAAGGGGGGAACCTATCTGGATTCGCTGGATGCCCAAACCTCCTTCCGCTGTCTGACCCACGGACTTCCGGATGCACCCATCATCTTTCGAAACATGCCGGGAGAGAGAGCTATCCTGGACGGCAATTTGCACTATACCCTCTATCTGGGCCTGGGACAATGCAGTCATACCTGGTTCTGGGGAATTGAAGTGACCAATTCCTTTTCCACCGACCGCGATCATAATATCCCCGGGGGTATTACCTGCACGGCTGAAAACATCAAGTTCATCAATATGATCGTTCATGATACCGGATCGGGGATCGACACCTGGAAGACGGCCCGGAATACGGAAACCTACGGCTGTATCATCTATCATATCGGCAACAACCTCCTGAACAATGGCAATAAGGAAGGCCATGGTCATGGTATGTATCTCCAAAATGACACCGTAGGGGTCAAATGTATCCATGACAATATCATCTTCAACACCTATGGCTATGGCATGCACCTCTGGCAGACCACGACTACCTCTGCACTCGGCAATTTTGACATCCGGGGCAATATTCTATTCAATGGTGGAGCCGCTTCAGAGAATATGGGGGGCCCGGGCAATAATGTGCGAACCCACAATTTCTTTGTCGTAGCCAATGGTGCCGGTAATCCGGTTGAGAATACCGTCATCAAACACAATTACACCTGGTCCAGTCCGGAAATGCCCCGCCCTTCGGTCAATGCCTTCGGACTGAACCAGGGTGTGCGCAATATGGTCCTGGACAGCAATGTGCTCACCTGTCAAACCCGCCTTGGTTTCAACAACACGCCAATCTTTGAGGCCAGTGTCCTGGGCAATCAGATCATTTCCGGAATTCCTCCGGTCTACGGATATTATCTCTGGGGGTTTACCCAGGATGATTTTCCGGATAACGACTATTTCCCGACCCTCCCGACGACAGGGCAGGATGTCTATGTCATCCCCAATACCTATGAAACAGGCCGCGCCCATATTGTGATTTACAACTGGGAAAACGATCTGAATGTCATGGTGGACATTTCATCGATCGGACTCAAACCAGGCGATCCGTTCGAACTCGTTCAGGTTCTGGATATGGAGGAAAAGGTCACGACATACACCTATGATGGCAGTGGCTCTCTGATCATTCCGATGACCGGGCACTCGCTTGCCCTGCCGGTGGGATCCGTCCAGGCACCCATTTCCACCTTCCCCACATTCGGCGTTTTTTTGATCCGGCGTTCAGTGGATGGCAATCCGACTGCCGTCACGCCATCGGAGAAGCAGGAGGCGATCAGGATCACTCCAAACCCAGGGAGTGGATCCTGCACATTGTTTTCATCCATTCCGACACCCAGCCGACTGGTGATCTCCGATCTGACGGGTCGACCAGTCTACCAGGAAACCATGACCATTCCGGATGTTCACCACTCCCTTGACCTGACCTTCTTACCGAAAGGGCTGTATATCATCCAGGTCATCGGCAACCATGCATCAGCCTCCGGGACTTTACTCCTGCACTGATCCACGATGGTCCTGAAACTCATATGCTGTCACGTTGAACCAGATAAACGTCAGGCCTTCTCAACAGCCCAGTCCGGCTGGCTGGACACCCGGCAAAGCCCGGGCTTTATTGGGCAGTGGGGTGGCTGGGAGATCGGGCAATCTCATCTGGCCCGGATCCTGTCATTCTGGAATACACAGGCAGACCTGGACCGTTTTATGATCCGGGATCACGACCGCATTCAGAACGCAAACGGACAGCATGGTACCTACTCCTCCATACACGTTCAGATCGCGCATGGGCAGGACAAACCGTCTGCAGGTCTTCCTGAAGCCACCCGCTTCCAGCCGGGACAACAGTCCTATTGCTCCCTCAGCTGGATACCCCGACAACAAGTAATCCCCCCTGATAACGTCTTGCATTTCACCCTGGCGGATGGTCCGGATTCAAACCTGTATGTACAGTTCTACTCAGCGGCCGATAACTTTCCCGCGATCGACCCTCCCCGAATCACGATTCAACTGGACAAGTCCTGGACCATCCTTGCCCATTTGTGACTAGATCTTCCTGAAAGCCAGCAAACGCAATAGTTCTGGCCAATTCAACCAAAGCCCCCTCCAATCCGTATTCCTCCGGCCGGTCAGCCGGATTTCTGTATCTTAGACCACATCGTGTCCGTATTGAACCTGTCTCCTGATCCTAAACCACCACTCATGAGAATCATGTCCCTCATCCTCGCTTCCATCCTGTGGACCATAGCTCCCCTCCATGGCCAGGACACCTTTTCCATGGTTGCCATCGACACGGTGACCGGGGAGGTCGGCAGTGCCGGTGCTTCATGTGTCGACCTGACCACGATCTCCGGTTTGACCGATCACTTTCTGGGTGAGCTGTTTCCTGGAAAAGGCGCAATCAATACCCAGGCCTATTATGTCCCTGCCAATCAGATCAATGCCCGAAACCGGATGAATGCCGGTGATACACCCGGTGAGATCATTGATTGGGTGACGGAGAATGATGTCTCCAACCAGCCTCAACTGCGTCAGTATGGGATCGTCGCCCTGGTCAACGGATCACCCCAAGCAGCTGCACACACCGGTGCATCCACCGATGATTATAAAAATCATATCACCGGATCGCACTATTCGATCCAGGGCAATATACTGCTGGGACAAGAGGTGCTGGACTCCATGGAATCTCGTTTTCTCAATGCCGAGGGCAGTCTGGCCTGCCGGCTGATGGCTGCCATGCAGGGAGCTAATATGGTCGGAGCAGACACACGTTGTGCCAGTAATGGCACTTCGTCCCTGTTTGCCTTTGTCAAAGTGGCTCAGCCCGGAGATGATTTTGGCAATCCTTCCTTTGTTCGTTCTGTACGCACCAAGGCCAATGCCGGGATCGAACCGATCGACTCCCTTCAGGTCATCTTTGACAATACAGTGGATTGTGGAACGGTCAGCCTGTCACCCCCTGCGCCTGATCATGGGCATCTCCACCTCTTTCCAAATCCGGTCCACGACCAGCTGACCGTTCAGGTGTCGGGTACTGAAATACACACAGCTGAAATTCGAGACCTGACCGGCCGATTGCTGACCTCAGCATTCTTTACCGGCCAGTGCGAACTGGACATGTCTCCCTTTCAAAAAGGCATGCTCTTCCTGAGTGTCAGGAGCAATATGCACCAGGTCACGAAAAAGATCATCAAGGAATAACCGGGTTCGTTAACCCCCTCCTGGTTGCCCTGTTCAATTCCGCTAACTTGAGTGCAGGTGCTCCTGGCCACCGGTCTGCTACTGGGTGGCTTCTGAGGCCTCCGCCGGGTGATCAAACGAAAAATAACATAAGCAGCAGGAAGGTGCTTGAATAAAACCCGAATATGAAATATACCTGCAGTATCGAGGTCAGGGGAAATATTGACCAGGTCGCCCAACTCTGGGCCAATGAGGATCACTTTGCAGTCTGGCAGGACGGGTTCCAGTCGATCGAGCGGATCAAGGGCGAACCAGAAACCAGAGGATGTCGATCCCGCATCCTGTTTATGCAGGGAGGGAAGCCTATGGAATTGATCGAAACCGTTCTTGAAAGCGACCTGCCAAGGGTCAAATCAGCCCTGTATGAACATAGCCATATGTCCAATACCCAGACGACTCGATTTGAATCTCTTCCCAACGGGAATACAAGATTTACTTCGGAGGTAGAATACCTCCAATTTCACAACTGGATCCCAAAGCTGATGGCCTGGCTGATGCCGGGTCTGTTCAAGAAGCAGAGCCTGAAATGGATGCGCCAGTTCAAGCAATTTGCGGAACAAAATCTCGCTAATTAACCTGCCTCCTTCGGCTGTCAGGCCTGCCTGACAGCCTATATTCCCGGATGATTATCCCAACAAATTCTGGCAGTTTTCTGCGTGGTAGACTATTGTCTTCTCATTGCAGATGCAATCCAGTCAACTGGGATGAACCACATCCGGCTAAAAGATGTCAAATTGAGAACATAATACCGACATCGTAAGAAGACATACAATATTTTTCTTTCTATTCATTTATTTGCCTAACTTTCGTGTAACATTTCACCCCGCCCGACAAATGTGACCCCGAACTGTTTGATGGCGTCCGGAGGGATGATTGGAATTCTATCTCTCTTTATTCACATCGCCCAAACCACCCATCATGAAATCTGCATTGGTCACCCTCATTTTTTCTTGTCTATTCCATCTGCTTTCAGTCTCCCTTCCGGCACAGGGATGCACATCGATTACCTATAGTGTCATAAAGCTTGAACCCTGCAGGTACCGATTACAGGTGCAAAACACTACTTCAGACTGTTACCAGCAGACTATGCTCAATCTCGATCAGGCTACATACTACAGCTGGACCGCCAACACAGCGGAAGGATGGGTGGTGGAAGAAGTTTCTCCTACGGAATTATTGGTAACACATACCAATGGTCTTTTCCCTCTTACCACTACCTGGGTCATCGAATTCAGCTCCTATATTCCAATAGGCACGGATGCCAAATTGATCTGCCTATATGATGACCTATGTGTGCTCGAAGGCTGTGAGTCCATTCTTGATCTGGAATCCTGTCCTCCCATTTGTATCGACGGAAATGTATACCGGGAATGTGAGGAGCTCGAGTACCTCGACCAGCCGACCCTGGAAAACTGGACCATTCAACTCCTGGATGATATGGGCAATGTCCTGGATGAACAGTTGTCCGGAATGGATGGCACTTATCAATTCTGTGATCTTAATCCCGGTGTTTATCATGTGCAAGTCATCATCCCAAATGGTTGGTCACCAAGTGTACCTATTCTAGGTATGATTGCCATTACCGCAGACCCGGGTGTAAATCCCACTGCCCGATTCGGGGTCTGTCCGGATTGCGGCTGCGACCAGGTCGACTTTCTCATTCAACAAGAAGCCAGCCAGACAGACACCGCATATTACGCGATCAGCATGTTCAATCTTAGCTCATATTGTTATGAATACCTGGAAATCGAAGTCTTGAAAGGCACCTTGACAGGATGGGATATGGCCCCGTTCGGATGGACGATCGAAGAAGTCCTTCCGGGTCTTTTACATATGGAATCCTTCAATACTCATATCCCTGAAGGAAACCTCCAGGCTCAGAGAATACAGATCGTCAGTTCCGATACTGCACATATAGAAGTATCCGCCTACTGGAAAGCAAAGGCTGATGGTAAGTGCAGAGATGATAAAAAGTTTCCAAGTCCACCCAAAAATGCGAATCTCACCTGTTGTCCAGATGGCTTTATTGCGGGACCGGAACTGGTAGACAATTATGATTTCAATTTGAATACCGCTCCTGCAACGGACTATTTGTACACTCCAGGACCATTGTCTCCGGGCGAAATCTATATCATGAATCAGGTCCAGGCCTATGCCTCCAATCCGGCCTGGATCTGCCCTGGAATATTCGACAGTTCTGATACTTACCTGGCAGTAGACGGATCGGGAAACAATAACCTATTTGCCTGGAAACAAACGTTCACAAATCTCACACCTAATACCACTTACGGGTTTTGCGCCTGGTTTAACAATCTGGTCAAACCTGGCCAGAATTTCGACACTCCCCTTATAGAGATGGTTATACAAGATGACATCGCCCCTTTCATGACATGGACCAGTACACCTTATTTACTCCCAGAAAATCCAGATTATTGGGTCAGCCAGAGTTTGAACTGGACCTCTCCGGTACCTCTTAGTTCATCATATACCATCAAAATCCGGTCTCTCGCTGCAGGTTCGATCGGCAATGATTTTGCGATCGACAAGATCAGCTTCCGGTCTTGCACTCCTCCACCAGACACCTGCGTCTGTAATGACCCAACGATGATCCTGACCCGGAATGGGATCGATTATCCTTTACCATGTACAAAAGGTGCTCCCAGCACAGTACTGCCTTGTCCGGTTGGCGATGCAGTGGTCTCCGGATTTTTCGGTTGTGAATCCATCAATGGTAATCTATGTGATGAGACCGTGGTCAACTGGCAGGTGAACGGGCCCAATTTTTCCAATTCCGGTTCAACGACCAACTTTCCTTCCGTCCTGTTCTCTGCTGCCACTATCAGTGCTCCCGGCACTTATCAACTGAACCTGTCCACGCTTTGCCCCGGCTCTGCAGATTCCTGTTTGTGTACGGCACAATGGATCCAGGAAGTCTGTGATACCTGCTATTGTGGTGGTTTTGACCATCTCTATCTGAGAGGCCCACAAGGCGCTCCGAGCCAGGCACTGACCTGTGGAGGACCAGCGATCACGCTCGTCTGCCCGGATCCGGGACAGGGATTTACCATCACCGGCAATTTTTCCTGTGAAGGAGACAGTTGCCCGACAGAGCACCTGATCGAATGGGGCCTGACCCAGCCGGATGGCACTATTATCAACATGAGCTTCTGGGACAATGACCCCCTCTTCGGGATCACCCTGCTGCCCAACTACTTCAATCAGTCCGGGGTGTACACCCTGAATCTGACCGGGTACTGTGGCGATGATACCTGTCATTGCGAGCTGACCTTCATCGTGGACTGTCCCAATCAATGCCCTTGTGACATTGCTGACATACTGGCGCTGTCGGACAACGTAGATAAAGGGTTTGCAGTGTCCTATTCCAACAAGTCCTGTACAGCCTGCTTCTCACCCCTGGCATTGAGTAAATGCGAACAGGTGGACTGGTATATCAATACCACATCCGGAACACCGATCGGAACCACCTGGGGCAATCAGACCTACTGCCATGTCTTCCCGGCTTCCGGAACATATACGGTCAACATGGTGGTGACCCGCCTGAAGCCGGATGGCAGTCTCTGCGAAGCATTTGTCAAATCACAAACAGTCTCGGTCTCCTGCATCGTCTGGCCGGATTGTGCGAATTCAACACTGAAGAATCCGAGCTTCAACGTAGACGGGGTAGCCGGAGATATTGGACCGGGAGGCATGGGTTCCGCTCCAGGATGGATGGCTGCTGAAGGGCATCCAACTTTGCTGGAAGGTTCACCTCCTGGCAACCAGGATGGCTGGACCATGCAACTCCTGGGCAATTTTGACGACTCGGATGTCCTGATGACCGAAGATGTGTATTGCTTGTCCAAAACAGACAAAGGAACCCTTTCTCTTCGACTGGCTGGTGACCCCATTCCCGGAGCAAGTGTAAAAGTAGGCCGAAAACCTCCTGGTGGAAATGCCATCATCCAACTTGTACCCGCGAAAGCCGGATCGCCTCCTCCTCACCCCTGTCAGGACAAAGCTGTGGATTGCTTCACCATTGCCAATCTGGAAGACCTGCTCCCTATTGAAGAAGGGGATTGGTACGATATCCAGATCCCCTATGATCTCAGTGATTGGGCGGCTCAGGATTCTTGTGGTGATGGAAGTGGTGGCATTCCTGTCCGACTGGCCATGTACGTCTGGAATCCGATCAGTGCAGACCAGTGTACTTGTCCAACAAAGCATGCAGTCCAGATTGATCACCTCTGTTTCGATCCCGAAACAGTCAGTACAAAAGTTCCCGACCAGGGAATGGCTACAATAACGATCTATCCCAACCCCACAACCGGCCAACTCCGGGTCAACCTGCCAACCCAGTCAGGTAATGGCAACCGTCTGGAGGTGGTGGATCTGACCGGCAGGCTGTTGATCAGCCAGGTGATCCCGACTGGTGAATGGAGTCAACAAATTGACCTGTCCCCCCTTTCAAGCGGGTTGTACTTCCTCCGCTGGACGGATGGTATTCGCACCCTTGCAAGGCAACGGGTGGTGAAAGAATAATAATCAGAGGAGTCTTGTTAACCAAAACCCCCGGCCTGGTGTCGGGGGTTTTCTTTTCATGTACAGCACAATCTGTCCTGTGCTATATTCGTGGTCCAGCCCTGGATGTACTCAAAGACTGAGGGAACCATAACTTCTCTTCGCTCATAACCTCCCGCCTGCACTACAGCTTCGGCGGGCAAAGTAAAACCTCCTTCCCCCTTCCTTGGTCATCCGCTCCAGAGTTGCGATCTTCCCGATCGAAAACCCGAGTCCATGTTCCGCAACCTCCTCACTTTTATCGACCTCAGAAATGAGGTCGAAGATTACGAGATCATCCATGAGGAGATCGAAAGGGGCGTCATCTTCAGGGGCACCAATCTCTGGATCCTGGCCTTTGCGATCGTGGTGGCTTCGGTCGGGTTGAACATGAACTCCACCGCCGTGGTGATCGGTGCGATGTTGATCTCTCCGTTGATGGGGCCGATCAACGGTCTGGGTTACAGTATTGCCACCTACAACTTCAAGCTTTTCAGGACCTCCCTGAAAAATTTCAGCTTCGCCGTTCTGGCCAGCATTCTGGCCTCCACCTTGTATTTCGCCATTTCGCCGGTCGCCACGGCACATAGTGAGTTGCTGTCCCGGACCAGCCCGACCATATACGATGTGATGATCGCGCTATTCGGCGGCCTGGCCGGCATCGTGGCGATCAGCAGTAAGATGAAGGGCAATGTCATTCCGGGTGTAGCCATTGCGACGGCCCTCATGCCACCCTTGTGTACGGCGGGATACGGATTGGGCACTGGTCAGTTCAATTTCTTTTTCGGGGCGTTCTACCTGTTTACCATCAATTCCGTTTTTATGGCGTTGGCGGCCATTATGATCTCCCGGTTTCTTCGTTTCCCGATCCGCAGTATTGTCGACCCTGCACAGAAGGTAAAGGTCCGTCGCGGGGTGATGATCATTATTGTGATCACCATTCTTCCCAGCCTGTACTTTGGCCACCAACTGGTCGAAAATGAAAAATTCGGCCAGAATGCCGAGATGTTCACCAAGAATGCCACCGTGTTCGAGGGCGCCTATCTGATCCGTCACGAAGTGGATAAAAGTCAACGCAAGGTCAGTCTGATCTATGGTGGCAAAACCCTGTCAGACAGTTTGAAACAGGTCATCAAAAAGAGGGGAGAGATCTTCAATATCGATCCGGAAGGGATCACCATCGAACAGGGATTTGCCCTGGATGAACGAAAGGTGAGCGAGACGGAGATCCTGCGCAACCGGATCAATGCCATGCAGAATATGCTGCAGCAGGCCGAGGTACGTGAAGACAGTCTGCGCAATGCCCCACTCTTTGGCCGACAGCTCTTTGATGAGATCCATCCATTGTATCCTGATATCCTCTCCTGTACCTATTCAGAAACCATGCTGTTCACGGATGGCAGCAGCGATATTCACCCGGTCAGCCAGGTGGTCTTCCGCATTGCAAAGGGCTCGCTCGATCCGGCCACCCGGCAGAAGATCCGGGAATGGGTCCAGGCGAGATGCGGCCGGACCAATACTGAAGTCATCTTTTCAGACATGCCAGACGCAGAAGAATAGATCCATTCTACTGGAGGTTTGCATTTGCCATCCTACCTTTGCCCCATGGAGATCTTCAAGCAATTCACATTCGATTCGGCACATTTCCTGCCCAACGTCCATGACGGACACAAGTGCAAGGCGATTCACGGACATACCTATCGCATGGTGGTGTATATCGAAGGTGAACTGGATCCCCACCTCGGGTGGGTCATGGATTTTGCAGATCTCAAAAAGGTGGTGGACCCCATCGTCAAACGGATCGATCATCAGCTGATGAATGAGATCCCGGGGCTTGAAAATCCAACTTGTGAGCGAATTGCCGTCTGGTTCTGGGACCAGATCAAGCCCCATGTCCCGCTCATGTCGCGTATCGAATTGCATGAGACGCCCACCTCGGGTGCTGTGTATCGGGGAGCATAACTAATCCCGACTGCCAGACGGAGGTTCAGTTCCTCATTCCTGCGTTCCTGCCTGCCAGCCGTAGGCTGGATTCCTGCGTTCCTGGCTCCTCATTTCCTTCAGTTTCCCCATCTCACCGTCGCAGAGTCACACGGTCCCAGATTGGCACTTCCGCTTTCCGCCTTCCAACTTCCGCCTTCCTAATTCCTCATTTCTTATTTCTCTTTTTACCCCCACGCTTCGGTCCTCGGTCTTCGGTCCTCGTTCCTGGCTTCCGCTTTCCCACTTCCGATTTCCAACTTTCTCATTTCTCATTTCTACGTTCCCGGTTCCCCGAAATAACGCCATAACGAAATAACCCCTTAACGCCATTACGCCGCTTTTGAACCCAGAGCATTGCCAATACCTAATGCCCAACACCTATTTCGTTCCTCGTTTCCGCTTTCCGTTTTCTGCATTGGCAGTCCTCTCTTCCTTTCTTTACGGGCGACTAAAGTCACCCCTACAACACACGCTTTCTAACTCCTCGTCCCGCAGGCTCACGTTCTCAGAGTCACACGGTCACAAAAAGGAACTTCCGATTTCCGCCTTCCAACTTCCTAATTCCAACTTTCTCATTTCTTATTCCATTATCCGCTCTTGATTGCGCCCCTTCAGGGCTTTTGCATTATGCTTGTTAGAATCGTTGGGCGCTGCCCAACGCTAGTCTATGCCGCCCCTTCAGGGCTTACAACCATCGTTAGACATTCCTCATTTTCGGTCCTCGGTCCTCGGCCTTCGGTCCTGGCTTCCGCTTTCCCACTTCCGCTTTCCAACTTTCTCATTTCCCATTCTTCATTCCTTTATCCGCTCTTGATTGCGCCCCTTCAGGGCTTCTGCATGATGCCTGTTAGTATCGTTGGGCGCTGCCCAACGCTAGTCTATGCCGCCCCTTCAGGGCTTACAACCATCGTTAGACATTCCTCATTTTCGGTCCTCGGTCCTCGGTCTTCGGCCTTCGGTCCTGGTTTCCGCTTTCCCACTTCCGATTTCCGCCTTTCTCATTCCTCAATCCTCATTCCTCATTTCTACGTTCCTGGCTCCTCGAAATAACGCCTTAACGAAATAACCCCATAACGCCATTACGCCACTTTTGAACCCAGGGCGTTGCCAATACCTAATGCCCAACGCCCAATACCTATTTCGTTCCTGTCAGCCGGAGGCTGGCTTTCCGAACCTCACCATCTTCCACCTGTAAAATTCGTACTTTTAAACACCCACCTAAACCCCTGCATGCTCTACCGCATCCTCAACTGGTTGTTCATCTTCGCCGTAAAGGGATATTTTCGATCGATCTCTATCCGGGGACTAGAGCAAATTCCGGCTCGAGGCCCCCTCTTACTGGCGGCCAACCACACCAGTGCATTCATGGATCCCATCGTGCTGGGTGTGCATATCCGGCGAACCCTCTACTTTCTGTCGCGGGGGAGTGCATTCCGGAAGAAATTTGTCGCCTCACTGCTCGGAAAACTGCACATGATCCCGGTATTCCGTCCGGAATTCGAACCTGAGGATGTGGGCCGCAATCAGGCTACTTTTGCCCGATGCTTCGATCATTTGTCTGCCGGAAAAGTCATTCTGATCTTCCCCGAAGGTGTCAGCAAGACAGAACGGCGATTGAGACCGCTAAAAACGGGCATCGCCCGGATCGGGCTGGGAGCCGAGCAAAGGCATGATTTTCAACTGGGGGTCAACATTATCCCGATCGGTATCAACTACAGCAATCCGCATCAATTCCAGAGTGACGTTTTTGTCAATGTAGGTCGTCCGATTCCACTGGACGCCTTCCGGGAATCCTTTACCCGGGACGAAAAAGCAACCGTGTACGAAGTGATGGACCTGCTTCGATCCGAACTGGAAAAAAGGACGGTCATTATCAAGGATGAACGGTTGGCAGGCCTGGTCGAGCTGATCGAAAAACTCTACCGGTCCGAATTGCGTGACGACACGTTACCCGCGGATAAACTGAGGCAGGATTTCTATCTGTCCAAAGACATTGCTGCAGCGGTTCAATGGTTTGATGAGAATGATCCTGACAAGGTCATGGCTTTCGACCGGCGTATCCGCTCCTACCTCCGTCATGCCGATCGATTGAATCTGAGAGATACCCAACTCAAAGATTCAGATTCGCGCACTGCCTTATTCAGAGATATTCTCCTTCTCATCCTAGGCTTTCCACTGTTCCTGGCCGGCTGGATAGTCAATGTTATTCCGTTCAAGCTGGCCGAATGGGTCTCCAGAAAGATCCGGGTACGTGAGGACTTTGTCGGCTCCATTCGCCTGGCTGCCGGGATGTTTGTCTTCCTCATTGTCTATTTACTTGAAGCAGGAGTCATTAGCTGGTGGACCTCCTGGCCTGTCGGATTTGCCTCTCTTCTCCTCTTTTATCCCGCCGGTGTCTATACCCTCCACTACCTGAAAGCTGCCTGGAAGTTTCGCTATTCCCTGGACTATTTGTTCATCTGGCGAAAACGAAAGCACCTCATCGAAAGATTGCGCACGATACGAAGCGAACTGATTCGTGCGTTGGAGGATGGGAGAAGACAATATGAACAAATTAAATCAGCCGACTCGCCTAAACATTCCTGAGCCTGATGACATCAGGATTGCCGAACCGCCTGTGTCAACATCTACGGATCTTTGACCAGGCCAGGCCATGAGAAATCCATTTATCCACTTTGCGCCTCCCTCTTGAACACTACCTATGAACCCCCATTGCCTTCCTGACTGCACGCCTGGCACTCGACCAAAAATGGTGGTCATCGCTGTCCTCCTGGCTTTGCTGCCTGTTTGTATCCATTGCCAGAACACACAGATGATGTCTTACGATCTTCAGACGAAGGAGCTCGACTCCATACCGCTTCCTTTGCCGGACGTATCGATCACCCGGCAACACACAGCTTTCAACCTCGGTGAGGAAAATACTGAAATTGAGCTTCTGAAGGAAGAATACCCTACAGAAAACCTTATTCCAAATACGCAGTTTACCCAGAAAGTACAGGCCTCCCAGGATTATTCCATTTCGAAATTCCCCTTTCGGACAGCCGTCAAACTATTCTCCATCCAAAATGATTCATTGTTCAAGAATTGTTCAGGCATGGTGATCAGTCAAAAACATGTCCTGAGTGCCGCGCATTGCTTTTTCGAAAAGGGGCAAAATGTGCCCCGAGCTGCACAGGACACATTAAAAGTGTGCCCGATTTTTGACAATGGCATTGTACATCCGGAAATCCCCTGTAGTGCAGTATCGAAAATCTACTCATTTCCAAACTGGAGTGTCAATGATTCGGATTTTGCTATCCTCGAATTGGCAGAACCTCTGGGAAAATCGACCGGCTGGATAGGTATCGGATTCAACGACCATGATGACGAGCTGGAAGAGAATATATATTACAGGTTTTCCTATCCAAACAGCTCCTATCTGAAACCAGGCAGTTACAACGGAGATACGCTCTATTATGCATATGGTGTAATGGATCTTCCCGAACCCCATTTCCTGGGCATTCAAAATACATTTTGTGATTTTGGTGAAAGTGGCAGCCACCTATTGAGTGTTTCCAATGAAATGAGCTACACCACTTATGGCACTTTAACCTATGGGATCAATTGTCGGCACAATCGAATCACCGGTGAAATTTTTTCTGCCATGAACCATGTGATCAAGGATGATCTCATCCTTAGCATCCCGGACGAGGATTCACCCGTCGAATTGACCATTTTCCCGAACCCCACCACCGGGACCTTCCAACTCAAACATCATGACGGATCCTTGCATAAGAGCTACTCCCTGTTCAATCAGATTGGTCAGAAGGTTGTGCACGGTACCCTTGATTTATCGACCTCAATTGATATCAGTGCACTGCCGGATGGCCTGTACGTTTTACGCCTGTCCACATCGAAAAACGTAGTGACAGGGACAATATTAAAAAATTCAGGTTACTAATACCAATCAAGCGGTGGATGTAAGTCCTCTTCAACATCCATCGACCTTCTCTGTTTTATTGCGTTAGAATCCTCCTTTGAAACCGGTCATATGTTAAAGCACAGATTAACCACACTAGGCACCCTGTTCCGATCAGCATCTCTCCTCATTTTTATTGTTCAGGTTGCGTGTTCCAGTCCGGAAACGCACCAACCTGCCATTACTCTTGCGAATGGAAGTCTCCCCACCGACTCAGCCGGCGCTTCGGCCGAAGGAGAGACGCAAATTCCATCAGATAAAGTACCAGATACCCGAAAGACGGTAACCCAGACGATGGGCACTTACGACCCATCCTTCCTGTCCGAAGACAGCCTGAAAATGGAATCCATCTATCAGGACATGCTGGCACCCATCGCCTCCCTGAAAACCAGCGATCCCAAAACCTACTGGTTCATTGTCTCCTGGTTGAATACCGCGTACCGGACGCCCGATTGGAACAATTACAGCAATTACAGCGCCTGGCGCCTCCGGGCCAAAAAGAAAGGCGTGGACTGCAGTGGTTTTGCGCGGGTCATGCAAGACCGGATATTCGGCCGCCAGATCCGTGGCGGATCGCAGGGGATCCTGGACACCCAATGCAAACGCATACCCCGATCAGAATTAGCCTATGGCGATCTGGTGTTCTTCCGGGCACCCTATGCAAAAAATAATCGCATTGTCCATGTAGGTGTGTATCTGATGGATGGCTTCTTTGTGCATGCGACATCCACAAAATCGGCCGCTGAAGGCCTTGGCCTGATGATCAATTCCTTGGATGAGGAGAATTGGGCCGCAGAATTTGTGACCGGCGGTAAAATAAAAGAGAAATAAGGCCTGGAGATGCGATCATCTTCGATCCCGGCATTTGTGGACCTGGATGTCAGTTCATCCGGATCATCCCTTTTCGCTCCTAAACGATTTCATGATGAAAACCATGACGTGTAACCAACTCGGCGGTGCCTGTGACCTGGCCTTTTGCGCAGAGACCTTTGAAGAAATAGCCCGAATGAGTCAGGAACACGGCATGGAAATGGTGCAGAATGGAGACCAGGCTCATCTCCAGGCCATGATGGCCATGCGCGAATTGATGCACACCCCGGATGCCATGAAAAACTGGTTTGAAGAGCGAAAGCAGGCATTCGAAGCACTCAGGGAAGAGTAATGATGTCAAGAGAAGCACCGGAACCCGCCCGGGCAATAATTGAAAAAAAATTCGTTTTAAGGGTAAATCTCCCTTATGACGAAGTTCTTTCTGTGCCTGGCGCTCCTTGCCACCTCCCTCTATCATAGTACCGCCCAGGAGTGGTTGACCAGCATGGATGCAGCAAAAACCCGGGCAAATGAATCGAACCGTCCTATCCTTCTGGTTTTTCAAGGCTCTGACTGGTGCGCTCCCTGTATCAAACTCGAAAGGGAGATCTGGAGCTCTGATTTATTCAAGTCACATGCGGAATCGCATTATATCCTGCTTAAAGCAGACTTTCCCAAACGGAAGAAAAATGCACTCAGCGAAGAACTGTCAGCCCACAATGCACGACTGGCCGATTCCTACAATCCTCAGGGCATTTTTCCGCTGGTCGTTCTTCTTGATGCAGAGGGACATGTGCTTGGGCAGACCGGATACCAAAAAACCACCCCTGCCGAATACATTTCAATATTGGATTCCTTCATTCAATAGTCGGTTATGCATAAAATTGTATTGCTGCTCGCATTGATGACAAGCTCCCTGTGCTCGGCTCAGGGGATTTTCAAACAGGAAATGACCCTGATGGGCTGCCACTTTGACATCACAGTAGTCGCGGCAGATACAACCCGTGGTGATGCATATATTCAGCTTGCAGTCGACGAGATCAGCCGTATTGAAAAACTGATTTCCTCCTGGGATCCAGCCTCACAGACCTCGGAGATCAATCGAAATGCCGGTATTCAGCCGGTTCGCGTGGATCGCGAACTCTTTGATCTCATCCAGAGAGCCATGGGTATTTCCCAATTGACTGATGGGGCTTTCGATATCAGTTATGCCTCCATGGACAGAATCTGGAGATTCGATGGCACCATGACGGAGATGCCTTCGGAGCGTGAAATTGCTGCTTCCATTCAACGCGTGGGCTACACCCATATTCAGCTTGATGCCAAATCGTCGACCGTATTCCTGGAGAAAAAAGGTATGAAAATCGGTTTTGGGGCCATCGGAAAAGGGTATGCTGCAGATAAAGCTAAATCCTTGCTGATGGAAAAAGGGGTGACAGCGGGAATCATCAATGCCTCTGGCGATATGAACACCTGGGGTCAGCAGCCCGATGGCAGTGACTGGAAAGTGGCGATCACCAATCCACTGGACAAAACCAGATCATTTGGATTGCTGCCAGTCAGGAATAGTGCAGTTGTCACCTCTGGAAACTATGAGAAGTATGTCGTTCTGGAAGGAAAACGGTATGCACATATCATTGATCCCCGGACCGGATATCCGTCCAGTGGAATCCTCAGTGTAACGGTTTTTGCACCCAAAGCAGAACTGGCTGATGCTCTGGCGACCTCTGTTTTTGTACTGGGTATAGATATCGGACTGGACAGGATCAATCAGCTCCCAGACATAGAATGCATCATCATTGATGATCGGGGCGATATACATACATCAGATCAGATCAAAATTGCATCGAGATGAAATGGACAGGAATCTTGCTTTTTCTACTGGGGATCACCTTGAGTTCGTGTGTGGTGGTCAAAGAATATGAAATGGTCAATCTGCATGACCCGGATATGCTGCTGGGGGATAAACCCTGTGACCGAAATCTGCTTACAGCCCAGGCCTACCGGGAAGCAGCTTCCGGTGCCAATGGTGGAAAAACAGGCGGTGGATGCGGGTGTAATTGATCCACGGGAACTCTAAAAATCGGTGCACATGAAACTCTATTTGATCTGGATTGCAAGCCTGATTGTCAGCCCCGCTATCTTGGCCCAAAACCCACCGGCGCAACCGTACAAAAAGCGTGTCCTGGAGTCGACCGAGGTCGACCTCTTGAGCAGTTACTACACCCAGTCCGGGAAGAATGCCGCCGTCAGTGGCGGAATCGGAGATGAATCTCTGCAGGATGCTACCGGTACTATTGTCATTGCTATTCCGCTAACCGATGATGATGTCCTCACCATCGATGCAGGCGTATCTGCCTATACTTCAGCTTCCTCCAGCAATATCAACCCGTTTGACGGGGGGCAGCCAGCAGATCCGTTTGTGGCGTCTTCCGGTGAGTCGCAAAGTGACACCTGGGCCAACGGTGTCATCCGGTTCAGCCACAGCTCGGATGATCGAAATCGCATCTGGAGCGCTAGTGCTTCATTTGCCAATGAATATGATTACACCTCTGTGGGGGTGAGCGGCAGCTTTGCTCATTTATTCCATGAAAAAAACACGGAAGTCAGTGTTCACGGCTCCGCCTTCTTCGATCAGTGGCGCCTCCTTTACCCCATCGAACTTCGGCCTCCGGGAAGTGGGGGTGGCGAAGGGCCACCCTTCCATCTGGAGAATTATACCATTACTGGAAATCCGAATTATTCTCCCTTGTTTACACCGTTGACCAAATCTGGCCGAAGGTCCTATGCTGCCGGTCTGGGACTTTCCCAAATCCTGTCCAGAAATGTACAGGGTTCACTGGTCCTGGATATCATACTTCAGGAAGGACAACTTTCCACACCCTTCCAGCGGGTTTATTTCAGCGATGTAGAGAATTCTTTTATCGACCAGTTTCACCTGGCTGATGATATCGAACGTATGCCGAATACCCGACTGAAATTTGCCATCGGCGGCCGGCTGAATGCCTATATCCATGAAGCGATCACCGTCCGGACATTCTACCGGTACTATAGGGATGACTGGGGCATTCATGCACATACGGCCAGTGTTGAACTTCCTGTCAAATTCATGCTGGGGCGCATCACGCTGTATCCCTCCTATCGATATTATTCCCAGACCGCTGCAGATGCCTTCAGACCATACGACCAGCACCTGTCCACCAATACGTATTATACCTCTGATTACGATTTGAGTGGATATACGGCCAATCAATTCGGATTTGGCGTCAGCTACACAGATATTTTCAGTGCACTTCGTCTTTGGCGGATGGGTCTCAAAAGCATAGATCTCAAGTACTATCATTATACCAGAAATACCGGATTTTCTTCCAATCTGGTGACGATCGGTTTCAGATTTGTTCTGGAATAAGGATTCCGCTATCTTGAGCGAGCCCTTGTTCGGGACTGAGAAACCAAATCGCCCACATGAACGCACGTACTTCCATCCTGGGTGGCGTATTCGCTTTTGTTCTGGCCACCAGCTGCTGCTGGCTGCCAGCCCTGGCCGTCCTCCTGGGCGGGGCTGCCGGTGTCTTGAGTTTGAGCGAACAGATGGCCAGTCTGAGTGGTCCGTTGATGGTTCTCGCAGCGGGATTCATCGGTTATGGATTCTACCGAAAATGGCGACCCTTTCGCGCTGAGGCATCCCCTGATCAGTTCATCCCGGATTCGCTGATCACCTGTCCTTTCTGCGGGCACCAGAAAATGGAAACCATGCCCGTGGATGCCTGTCAATATTTTTACGCCTGCGAAGGGTGCGAACAGGTGCTCAAACCAAAACCCGGCGACTGTTGTGTGTTTTGCAGTTACGGGTCAGAAAAATGTCCGCCGATACAGCTCGACCAGGCTTGTTGCTGACAAGGATAAAACGACTGAAGAAGATGTCGAATTGGCCGATCATGGATCACCACTTGTAACCCCTAATTGTTTTATTAATAATGCCTGTGGTTCTTGAATAATGCAAATTGATTTTTACAAGCCTCACTCTCTCCATCACCTGGTTCGCGGCATTTGGGAACAGCGTTCTACCGGGCATATGCGCTGGCAGATCCTGCCCAGCGGGTGCCTGGAACTGATTTTCAATCTGGGCGAAAAAATGGACCATGTCCAGGGTCAGAAGGTCAACGACAGTTTCAATCCAACCGAGAACTTCTGCTTCCTGTCCGGATTGCACACCAAACCCTTATACATGGAGTTTTCCAATTTCCATGTAATGGGTGTACAGATGTCCCCGCTGGCGGCCAAAAGTCTTTTTGGCATTCCCTGCAGTGAACTGCAGGACTGGGCCATCCCGGGTGATCAGCTGTTTCGACAAGTCGCTGAAATCGAAGATCAACTGTGTGGCCTTCCGGACTTCAAATCCCGCGCCCTCTGGTTGGAGAACTTTATCGTCCAGCGTATCCAGGAAGAGCAACAGTTGAAGGAAGCCATCAAGATTCACCAGGTCGTAGGTCTGGCTTCTCGCCGAAAACAAACGGGCAGCCCGGTCCAACTCGAAAAACTGACCGGCTATTCGCGCATGCATACTTTCCGATTATTCAAAGACTGGATGGGCCTGGCACCGAGTCGGACTTTGGCCCTCCGCCAGTTCACCAGCGCTGTGGATGCATTGCATATGCATGAGGGACACCTCACCCAGGTCGGGTTGAACCAGGGGTTTTTTGATCAACCTCATTTCATTCGAAATTTCAAGGAGCACGCCCGGATGACGCCGGGGCAATATCGCACCCGAATGAGTTATTTGCCGGGACAATTGCCCTTCTGAAGAGGCATGTTACATCTGTACAATCACAGCTTTTGGGAGGGGTTTACTTTTGGTGCAAAACAAGTCAAACTATGGAGCACCTATCATCACAACTTCTTCGTACCAGTGGCATTTTTACCCTGATCGGCGCCATCACCATGTTGATCGGAGCAGCATTCTGGGGATCGACCGGGACGGACCTTTGGGCTGCACTGGCAAATGGGACAATGGCAGAATACCTTTCTGCGGTCCCGGCTGTCCAGACACAATTGGTCCTCAACACCACCTTCTGGAGCCTGGGTGTCATCCTGATGGGATTGGGTATCTCAGGTCTGGCCGAAGGAACCCAAAACCTTCCCGTTTATACCCGGATCGCCAGCTATAGTGCACGGACAGGTGTGACCATGGGCGTCATATCCTTCATCACCATGCTATCCCTGACCCTGCAGATCGCTCCTGACAGTTCGCCAGAGGCAGTCCGCCTGGCCAATGTGGTCGGCTGGATCGGAACCCGACTGGATGATGTAGCTACCATCCTGATCATCGGTGTCGGGCCGGTCTGTCTCTCCATTGCCGGACGGGATCAATGGGTTCCCGGATGGTTACGTACCTGGGGATTGATCGCGGGCCTGGTGGGACTGCTCGCCCTGGCAGGCTTGTACATGGCTTCCCTGGCCGACCTGGCCATCCTTCTGGTTCCGTTTGGGATAGGTTGGATGATCGCTGCAGGCATCACGGCCATGCGATCGAACTAAAGAAACTCCCTACAGATCGCGTACTTCCTGAATTGAATTAATTCCCCACGTGCGACCGAACAGATTGTTGACGGTTCCGAATGATACATCCGAACCAGATGCCGACGACCAGACTGGAGGCGGCAAGCACATCAAACCACAGGGGGCTGGTAGAAACCCCGGAGGTCGTCAGATAGACGGCCTCCACCAGGATCCAGATGCCGATCAGGATGGCTGGTATCCGATATTGGCCCCGGGTCACCAGGGACATCACGTATCCTCCCACAACAGCTCCCACCACGGTACCCGACCCACCGATCAACAGATGGTGCCAGGGGGATTCGGGATATGTCAGCCCTCCGAACAGGGCATCCTGAAAAATAACTGAAAAGATCACGATGATCAGATAGGCCAGGATGATGGAAGCGAGGCCCAGGAGGACAGGTTTGATGGCATGCATGGTCCGGTAATTCAGATGGGTGTTGAAAGAACACTCCAGTATACCGTTTCCTGATCTTGCAGGCCCCCTTCATTCTACGAATAGACTGCCTCCTCCGATGAACACAGCATTCCCGGATTTTTGCGGGTCAACCGCAGGGGGCCAAGATCACGTATTTGGCTCTTGGTGTATTCCCTCGATCGTTCAAGCCTGAAGATCCGGGGTCGTCCGGTAAAAAGGAATACATGCCGGAACACCAACCTATTGACCCCGGTATTTATCCTGTTCTATTTTTCCAAATCCCATTTGGATACCCGCTTGAACGCTGAGGATTCGAAAGCGCCATTCATAACCATATCTGTTATCGAAATGAAAAAGGGTCTGACTGTATTGCATGCCAATTTGTGCGATGAACCGATCAGATAGATAAATAGATCCTCCTATTCCACTGACTGATTCAAGCAAAGCGGTTTTGTATGTTTTCCTTCCGAATAATGGAAAACCATCCCTCGGACTCCCGAGTAAAAAGCCAGTTGCCAGCCCAGTTTCTCCAAAGATCGAAAAACGTTGGATCGGAACTTGATATCTGACACCCAAAGGGATTGTCAGATATCGGATAGAGAGTGAATGCGGCTCACCAGTAGGGTCGCAGGCCTGGCAATAATAGACCCCCGTGACATCTCTGTTTGCATACAACAAACCGGATCGCAGCGACCAATGGTGATTCAGGTTGCGAATGACCGAAACTCCAAACGTAGCATTCGACTTATCTTCAGTGTAATCAAATCCATTGGGTTCTCGTGGCCCGAAGGTACCCAGTGGCAATTGATTGTCCTGGGCATAGACCAGCCCGATCTGCCATGGATGATGCACCACAGGCACCTCCTGCGCGAGTAGAAGTGTGACCAGCAAGACCAGGGGGAGGAGTAGAATGTATTTCATAGTAGTGCATCCATTTTCATTGAGTCAAAACGAAGATGGCAACGTAATATAAGTCCATCTACATGGATTTGCAATCATAAAGATTGAACAGATCACTGGGGCATTGGAAAACGGAATGGACAAGACTTGTTCGCATTTGTCCTATACCTCCAGGCCTGCATTGACTAATTTGCTGATCCACCTGGCTACGGATTGTCTTCGTTTTTGGTTCAGATCGGAACTGCACAGCAATGGACCCGATGCGGTTCCCTCACTGATCAACCTCAAATAAAATATGAAATATACCCTCCTCCTTGTCTTTTCGATAGGCTTTTTCCAGGCCCGGGGACAGATCACTGTCACAACCATTACCAACCAGATCCCTGCCAGCGGCGGCGTCAACCTGGATAATGCCGGAAATCTGTACATCGCCAATTTTGGTGATGGCCTGCAGAACAGCAATGGCACCCAGATCTGGAGATTGGACCCGAATGGCAATCTGGATATTTTCGCCACCGGGTTCACAGGAGCATCCGGAAATGATTTTGATTCTCAGGGAAACCTGTTTCAATCCAATATTGGCAATGGCACGGTCAGCATGGTCACTCCGGATGGCACCGTCAGTCTATTTGCCACAACGGGCATTTCCTGCCCGGTCGGCATTAATGTAGATGCTGATGATAATGTCTATGTCTGCAACTGCTGTGGCACCTTTGAAAACACCATTCGCAAGATCACTCATGGCGGGGTATCTACCCTGTTTTCCTCAGGTACTCTTTTCAGTTGCCCGAATGGGATCACCCGGGATAAAGACAACAACCTGTATGTATCCAATTTCAACAATGGGATCGTCATCAAGATCACTCCGGACGGGACCCCCAGCTATTTTGCCAATATATCCAATGGTGGAAATGGAAATAATGGACATATCACCTACAATGAGACCCTGGATGTATTATTTGTTGCCAGCCACGGCACGAGCCAGATCCACCAGATCACCATGGATGGCATTGTTACTGTTATTGCCGGCTCAGGGAACCGCGGAAATAAAAATGGTGATGCTGCCGTGGCCACATTTTCTCGACCCAATGGCATCATTTCCACCGTCACCGGGGATACGATTTATGTCAACAGTTCCATACCCACGTCCAATGTCAACTTTCCCCTCAATCCTTCCGTTGTCCGGATGATCACCCGGATCAACCCCACCTCATTCACCACCCATCCTGGCAACCATACGCCTTCGGCCACCCTGGAGATTGTACCTAATCCGGCTCGTCAAGCTGAGATCAGGTTATCCTATGACCTGGTGCAGCAGGAGGATCTATCGATCCACATTATGGATATGAAGGGCATCCGGGTCTACACCCGAAGAGAAGGAGTCCGCCCGTCGGGAGTACATCAGGCATCGATCCAGATCGCCCACCTCCCTGACGGCGTCTATCAATGTGCCCTGGTTGGATCTTCACTCCTGATCAGTCAGAAGCTGGTGATCCTCAGATAAAGCATAAACAGGGAATTGATCAATTGATGACCCGACTGACTGTCTTCTTCCAGTATTCGCCATATTGGGATTGAATGCATATTCACCCTCTATGAGTGTACTATCCAAACTGGCGTCGGCACAACAACGCAGAGATGAGTTGCCTAACCTGACGCTTGCCAAAGAAATAGTGCACAGCCGGGACAAGAAGCCCATCGCAGAACTGGTGCTTCATCTCCAGGATAAAGACAAGGACATCCAAAGCGACTGCATCAAGGTCCTCTATGAGATCGATGAATGCGATCCATCCTTGATCCGGGAATATATTCCTGAATTTGCAACGCTTCTCAGCCACAAAAACAACCGGCTGCAATGGGGTGGCATGGCTGCGATCAATACTGTCACGCTGGAAGATCCCAAGGTCGTCTATTCCTTCCTGAGTGAGATCATCGCAGCGGCAGACCGTGGATCGGTCATCACCCGGGATGGGGCTGTCTCCATCCTGATCAAGTTGTGCTCCCTGCCGGCCTATGCCGAAAATGCATTTCCATTATTGATGGAACAACTGATGGCTTGTCCGCCCAACCAGGTCCCGATGTATGCAGAAATCGCACTTCCTGTCCTGACGGAGAGCATGAAACGTCCCTTCAGAAAGGTCTTGACGGATCGGTTGAGTGATATCGAAAAAGATACCAAGCGAAAGCGGGTGGAAAAGGTCATTCAAAAGCTGGGCAAATAATTGCCTCCAACCTACTCTGCAGCTTTTTCTTTAAACCAGGGGATGAAAGCATCCACGGTCATCAGTCCCAGATCACCTTCGCCCCGCATCCGCACGGCAACCCCTCCGGCATCGGCTTCCTTTTCCCCGACGATGAGCATCAGCGGGATCTTCTTCAACTCCGCATCCCGGATCTTCCGGCCGATGCTTTCGTTGCGGTCATCCACAAATCCCCGGATATCCTCCAGCATCAAGCGACCGGACACCTGGTGGGCCACCGCATTATATTTCTCGGAGATGGGCAGGATCGCAAACTGGTCCGGCGTCAACCACAGCGGGAAATTGCCTCCACAGTGCTCCGTGAGTACGCCGATAAACCGCTCCATGGAGCCGAAGGGCGCCCGGTGGATCATCACCGGCCGGTGGTTCTGGTTGTCTGAACCGATATATTCCAGCTTGAATCGTTCGGGCAGGTTATAGTCCACCTGGATCGTCCCCAGCTGCCAGCTTCGTCCCAGGGCATCCTTGACCATGAAGTCCAGTTTCGGACCATAGAATGCAGCCTCGCCCAATTCCGTTACCGTTTCCAGGTCGACCTCTTTGCAGGCGTCGATAATAGCCTGTTCGGATTTCTCCCAGTTTTCATCGGATCCGATATACTTCTCCTTGTTGTCCGGATCCCGCAGGGAGATCTGGGCGGTGACATTATCAAAGCCCATCCGCTTCAGCACCAGCTGGGTAAGTTCCAGGACGTTCAGGAATTCATCCTTCACCTGATCCGGCGTGCAGAACAGGTGAGCATCATCCTGGGTAAATCCACGAACACGGGTCAGTCCGTGGAGTTCTCCACTCTGCTCGTAGCGATAGACAGTCCCGAATTCGGCGATGCGCAGGGGCAGCTCCTTATAGGATCGGGGTTTGTGCCCGAAGATCTCACAGTGGTGCGGACAGTTCATCGGCTTGAGCAGGAATTCCTCTCCTTCCCTGGGTGTATGAATGGGCTGGAAGCTGTCCTCGCCATATTTCTCATAGTGCCCCGAGGTCATGTACAGCTCCTTTTTACCGATATGCGGGGTAATGACCGGCTGGTAACCTCGTTTGAGTTGTTCATGCTTCATGAAGTCCTCCAGACGGGTCCGCAGGACGGTACCGCGTGGCAGCCAGATCGGCAGACCGGCTCCGACCTTATCGGAAAACATATAAAGCTCCAGTTCCTGACCCAATTTGCGGTGATCCCGCTTCTTGGCTTCCTCGAGCATTTCGAGGTATTCTGTCAATTCCTTTTGCTTGGGAAAGGTAATGCCATAGATCCGGGTCAGTTGCTTTCTGGATTCATCACCCCTCCAGTAGGCGCCACCGACGTTCATCAGCTTGGCGGCCTTGATAAAACCGGTGTCCGGGATATGCGGACCACGGCAGAGATCGACAAAGTTTCCCTGCTCATAGAAGGTGATCTGACCATCCTCCAGATCCTCGAGCAATTCGAGTTTGTATTCATCATCCTTCTCTGTGAAGTAGGCGATGGCATCGGCCTTGCTCACCTCTTTTCGGATGTAGGCGTTCTTTTCCCGGGCCAGTTCGATCATCTTCTGTTCAATGGCTGGCAGGTCTTCCAGGCTGATGGTGGTCTCTCCCGGATCGACATCATAGTAGAACCCATTCTCGACAGGAGGACCGATCCCCAGTTTGATACCGGGGTAAATGGCCTCCAATGCTTCTGCCATCAGGTGGGCGGACGAGTGCCAGTAGGTGGATTTCCCCTCTTTATCATTCCAGGTCAACAGCTGAAGGGAGGCATCCGACTCGATAGCGCGATTGGCATCCCAGACCTCTCCATTGACTTTTGCAGCCAATACGTTCCGGGCCAGGCCTTCACTGATAGAGCGGGCTACATCCAGGCTGGTAGCTCCGGCCTCGTATTCCCGGATACTGCCGTCAGGCAGGGTAATCTTGATCATCATCACTGGTTTTTGCGACTGCCGCTAGCCGGTTCCTGTCTGCGAACCGGTCCGACATGAAAAAATCGCTGCAAAGGTAGGGATTTCACAGACCTGATTCCAGTCTTCTGGTCAGGACTCTCCATCCCCTGGAACATAGGGAATGGTCTTGAGCAGATGCTCCACCACATGAATTCGGGCTTCGCTCTTTCGATCCGCCTGGATCACCGTCCAGGGGGCCAACTCCGTATCTGTATGGGAAAACATCTTTTTCTTATAGGCCGTATACACATCCCAGAGCTCCTGGGCGCGCTCATCCACCGGAGTCATCTTCCAGCGCTTGAGCCGGCTGTTGCGGATATCATCGAATCGCCGGGCCTGTTCTTCCTTAGTGATGGACAGGTAGATCTTGATCAGATATGTTCCCGACTCGACGATCATGCGTTCGAAGTCATTGACCTGCCCCATGAAGGTGTTGTACTCCACGGACGTACAAAAATCATTGACGGGTTCGACGATGGCCCGGTTATACCAACTTCGGTCAAAGAAGACGATCTCACCTGGCTTGGGGAGTTGGTTGACGTATCGCTGAAAATACCACTGGCCATTTTCCTCCGGTGTAGGCTTTCGCAAGGCGACGATCCGATAATGACGGGGATTGATATGGGCTGTGATCCGACGGATGGCACCCCCCTTCCCGGCAGCATCTCGCCCTTCGAATATCACCACCACCTTTTTGCCTTCACGTATAGTCCAATTCTGCAACTGGATCAGCTCAGCCTGCAGTTCCCGCAAATGAAGCTCATATTTAGCCAGTCGCAAAGCCTTGTCCACATTGGTCTTCTTATCCGCTATCAGGTATTTCATCCCGATCTTGGAATTCAGGATCTCGACATCTTCGGCACTCAGTTCCACTTGTGGCTTCGCCTCTTTAACCGTCCCCGCAGCCGGGGGATGAGCAGCGCCCTTCTCTTTATGATGTTTCTTGGTCATGTTCATTGATATTTGTGTTCGCAGTCCTGTCAGAATAAATGATTTCCTGCGCCTTACCGGGGATGAATTGTCCTTACTTCACATATCCAGACTCCTCCTCCCCTCCTTAACTCCTTAACTCTAAATATCCATTTGTTGTAACTGTCGATAGTATCTCGCCACTACATTGGGATCCGGGATCATCACCGCCTTGGACCGGCTCTTCCCCGGGAAATCAAACAACGACAGGACATAGCGCATGCTCTCCAATCGTGCTGTTCGCTTGTCATTGGTCTTGACAATGATCCAGGGGCTGAATGGCGTATGGGTCCGGGAGAACATCTGCTCCTTAAAATGGGTATACTTGTTCCATAACTCTTGTCCCTTCATATCCACCGGGGAAAACTTCCACCGCTTGAGCGGGTTTTCCAGGCGGGATTGAAAACGCCTTTTCTGCTCTTCCTTGGAAATTGAAAACCAGAACTTGATGAGGATCACCCCGTCCTCGTAGAGCATATGTTCAAATTCAGGGACCTGCTTCATGAACCGCTCGTAGTCTTTGTCCTTGCAAAAACCCATGACCGGCTCGACCACTGCCCGGTTGTACCAGCTGCGATCAAAGAAGACGATCTCCCCCGGATCCGGCATCTGTCGGATATACCGACGAAAATACCATTGACCCGTTTCCACCTCAGTCGGTTTCGGCAGGGCCACCAGTCGCATGGTCCGTGGATTCAGATGCTCGGCAAAACGTTTGATCGACCCTCCCTTTCCAGCGGCATCACGCCCTTCAAAGATGATGGCCACCCGCAATTTCTTTTTGGCGACATACTGTTGCAAGTCGACAAGCTCTGCTTGCAATTGGCGCAATTCTTCCTCATAACGCAGATTTCGTAGCGCCTTATTCAGGTTCACTCCGTTGGTCTCTGCAATGCGAACAAGGTCACTTCTTTTCTTGCACTTCAACAACTCATTGGCTGTCAGCTGATTTGGAGCTATATCATTCATAGGCAATTGCTGCATTCTGGTTTTGAATGGGTCATTCATCAAGGTTTGGAAATCAGATCCATGAAAGATATGATCAAGGTCAATAAATATATTGATCACCCTCAAGGAAAACAATTAACATGCCTGAATCAAGCCAAATTCTCCTGGGTTGTATTCCCGCTCTCCCCTATAGAGAGGATCGTGACTTCTGTGAATCGGTGTACTTTAGAGGATGAACGGACTACCCGACCGCCCTCACCTGTTACCTTCACTATGATCACCACTCGAACCCTTTTGCTCGCGATCTCTCTGTCAGGCATCTTACTGGCCTGCTGGGAGATGCATTGCCGCTCACTCGGCTTTCTCCCCACCATGGAGGATGACAAACATCTTTGGGCGGAAAAACGATCCCTGGTCCGGGACAACGATCCCGATCAAGTCATCATTATCGGCGCTTCCCGGGCACATTTCGATTTCCAGCTCGACGAATGGGAGGAAATGACCGGGGTTCGCCCCTTGATGCTGGCCGCAAATGGCAAATCTCCGGCACCGGTCCTGAAAGACATAATCGAGAATACCGCCTTTAACGGGACCCTCGTCATGAACATTACACCAGGGCTGTTTTTTATTGCCCCGCATGATTCTGTGGGTGGATGGCGCCGGGCCTCCCAATGGGTCGACTTCTATCATGAACGCACCTGGGCCCAACGCCTGAATCATCAATTAGCCTATACCCTCCAACCCTACTTCGCCTTCCTGACAGATGGTGAAGAAGGCGACCCCGACCTCAAATCGCTGATGGCGTCCCTGCCCCCGAAAGGAAGGACCAGACCCGGGACACCCTTTCCACGCTTTTCTCAGGTGGAGGCCGACCGAAACACCATCATGCTGGCCCGCATGGAAACAGACACCCAATTTCAGAATACCATCAAGAATGCCTGGGCTACTTTCAGTCGCGGGAACGAACGAAATGATGAGATCATCCCGGTCAGTTTTTCATTTTACCTGGATCTCATCAACCAGTTCAAAGCACGCGGCGGAAAGATGATCCTCACCTTCAATCCATCAGACGGGATGTACACGGAAATGGAAGGGCGGGTGTATCCCCGGGAACTTTATTATGACGCTTTTGTCAGGCAAAGTGGATGCCCTGCCTATCATTTTAAAGATTACCCCCAGCTCGATCAGTTCACACCTCCGGAATGGTCACATCTCTGTACTCCTGATGCGCGGGTATACACCAGGGAGATCCTGGCCATTATGAAAGCCGATGGCGTCCTCTGACTGAAAAACTGACCACCCTCCCTCCAAGCCCGACCTATGCTGTTCAATTCCCTGGGTTTTATTGCCTTCTTTGCCATAGTGCTGATCTACTGGCACCTTCCGGTCACCTGGACCCATAAAAAACGGATGCTCCTCCTGGCCAGCTACATCTTTTACGGCCTTTGGAATCCGCCGCTTGTCCTTCTGCTCTGGATTTCTACCGGTGTAGACTGGATCGCCGGGAAAAAACTGTTTGCTGAAACCGACCAGCGCAAGCGAAAACGCTGGCTCTTGCTGAGCATCCTGGTCAACATGGGATTCCTGGTATTCTTTAAATACGGGACATTCCTCGTCGAGAATTTTCAGGCGATCATCGGACTGGTTGGCCTGGAATTCACACCCCTGGAGTCCGATATCATCCTGCCTATGGGCATTTCCTTTTACACCTTCCAGACCATGTCCTATTCCATTGACATGTATTACCGGAAGATCCAGCCTGCTCCCCGATTTCTGGACTTTGCCCTGTATGTCACCTTCTTTCCGCAGCTGGTTGCCGGGCCGATCGTCCGATCGGATGAATTGGTCCCGCAGTTTGACCAGCCGAAGCGCGCCACACAAAGTCAATTCCTCTGGGGCGCTTTTCTGGTCACCCTCGGCCTGTTCGAAAAGGTCGTCATGGCCGATGTCCTGCTGGCTGATCATGTCGATACCGTTTTTGGCTCCAGCTCGATTCTGCATACCCTCGATGCCTGGACAGGAACGCTGGCCTTCTCGGGCCAGATCTTTTTTGACTTTGCCGGATATTCCACCTGTGCGATCGGCATCGCCCTGATGTTGGGGATCATTCTGCCGGATAACTTCCGATATCCCTATGCGTCTATCGGATTTTCCGAATTGTGGCAGCGCTGGCATATCTCCCTGTCCAGCTGGCTACGAGACTACCTCTATATCCCTCTGGGTGGCAATCGCTCAGGTGCCCGTCGGACAGTGATCAACCTGATGCTGACCATGCTCCTGGGAGGCTTGTGGCACGGTGCCGGCTGGACATTTGTCTTCTGGGGGTTCCTGCACGGCTTCTATCTCATTGTGGAACGCTGGCTGAGAGGCCGGTATACCATTGTCCTCAATGCCTGGAATGGCATACTACTGGCCCTGGGCACCTATGCGCTGGTGAATATCACCTGGGTGTTCTTCCGGGCCCGTGAATTTGGAACGGCTATGGATTTGCTCGGCTCCATGTTCTTTATTCATCACGATGGAAAAAAAGTGTTGGATACACATGAGGTCATTCAGGTGTTCACTGTCGTGACCCTTCTTTTCCTGACGCACTGGTTCATGCGCAACACCTCCGTCAAAGCTGTTGCCACAAAGACGCCCTGGTGGATCCTGGGGACGATCTGGGCATTGATGCTGACCTTATTATGTGTCGCCCAGGGAAGTGGTGAACAGTTTATTTATTTTCAGTTCTAATTTGCAGGTTATGAAAGAGATCCTGGTATTGATCGACTTTGAAGATCCCACCGAATCGGTAGCTGCTTATGCCATTACCCTGGCACAGGCATTTCAGGCTCGCTGCTGGTTGTTACATGTAGCCTCGCCTGACCCGGAATTTGTCGGATACGAACCCGGGCCCCAATATATCCGGGATCATCGTGCGACCGAACTGAAAAATGAACACCGCCAACTGGAAGGGTTGAAGGCGCAACTCCAGGAAAAGAATATTCCGTGCGAGATCCTGCTCATCCAGGGGTACCCCGCGCAGATCATTCAGCAAGAGATCAAAAAACGCGATATCGAGCTGGTGGTGATGGGTCATCACCGCCGGATTACATTACGAGAGTGGATCGTCGGAAGTGTTGGCAAAGAAGTCCTTCGAGATTCTCCCGTTCCGCTCTTCATCATCCCTGTAGATTCTGCCTCATGAAATCCATCCACTTTTCAATTCTTCTGTTGACCAGCATCCTGCTGCTCTCTTCCTGCTCTACAACGGATGTATTTCTGGTTCGTCATGCCGAAAAAGTCGATGACTCCAGAGATCCGGCCCTGACACCAGATGGGTTACAACGGGCCAAAGACTTGAGAGATGTTCTCCTCCATAAAGGCATTTCAGACATCTACTGCTCTGATTATCTGCGAACCCGTCAGACTGGACAACCGCTTGCCCTGGCCCTGGGAAAAGATATGATCCTCTATAAGCCGGACACCGTATTGCAACTTGTCCCCATTCTGCAGTCCCTCCTTGGAAAACGCGTTCTGGTCGTCGGACACTCCAACACCACTCCAGCTCTGATAAAAGCCCTGTCAGGCGTGGAGATCGACATCGATCATGCAGATTATGACAACCTGTTCCTGGTCCAGATCATCCGGCATCCGTTTGGGGTACAAACCCGGTTTATGCGCAGCACCTTCGGGGCGCCGACAGAAGAGGAACATCAGGACACGGAGATGAAACTGCACTAGATCAGACACACCAGATGACTCTCCCGCCTCCTTACGATGCTGTCTTCAATTCTTTCCCGGTCCTGCACACCAGGCGACTGACCTTGCGGGAAATTCTGCAATCCGATGCGGAGGAGATCTTCAGAATGCGTGCGAATGACCGGGTCAATCAATTTATCGCCCGGCCAACCATGGAAGAAGTGACTTCGGCACAAGCACTGGTTGAACGCACCCGCCAGGCCTACACAGATCGAAATGCCATTGGCTGGGCCGGTCTGTTGCGGGATCAGAACAGGATTATTGGCACCTGCGGTTTTCATGTCATCGACTGGGAAAATCATCGTGCCGAGATCGGTGGAGAAATGACCACCGCTTATTGGGGAAAGCATCTTGCCCTGGAAGCCGTGGCGGCCATTATTCACTTTGGTCTCTACACGATGAACCTCCACAGTATTGAGGCCAAAGTGTTACCCGGCAATCGCGGTGCCATTGCACTACTAGAACAGCTTGGCTTTCAGAAAGAAGCCCATTATCGCCATCGGATATTCTTTGAGAACAACTATCTGGACATGGCCGTCTACACCTTGATTCAGGGAGAGGAACATCCGGATTTGTGCGGACCGACGGACTGATTTATTCCACCTCTTTCATGGCGGCTTCGATCTCCGCCCAGGTCGACCAGATCCGATCCAGTCTCGATTGAAATACTGTTGAATCCGGACTGAGGGCGATTTGATCAAACAGGTCATGCATTTCACCTCGCAATCCTGGAAATTGTGCCGCCACCGGCTGCATATCCCGCCATGCACGAATATGACTTGTAAAGGCGGAAACAAATTCCGGTGGACATCCCGAAAAATCAAGGGCTTCCAATCCTTCAGCATAGTTTGCAATGGTCTGATCCAGGGATACCTGCTCGCATTGATGATTTCTGAGACTGCCCAGTGAATCGTCCAGGGCGATGATCCGCTCCATGCAGGCGGTTGGCAGATCGCCGATTTCTGCTTGTCCGGAAGCATTGGTGGGTTGGTCGGAACAGGCGAGAAGACACAGGAGCAGTCCACAGCATAGAAGGTGGGGCATCACCCGATTTCGATTCGTTCCATGCTGAACAGCTGGTTCCTTTTTCATGGATTTAAAATAGAGAATTATGGAGAAACGATTCTAATCCAACTCGATTTATCGGGGTCGACCGTCTACTCCGCAATGGACATGCGACTCCGCCGGAGTCGTTCCTTCCGGGCTGGCTTTTCTCTAAAGACTTGTGACCTCTCTGAGGTCAGGATCAGCATCGCTGTGGCCATGGTCGATTCCCGCTGGTAGGACTCCGGAGGAGTCCCATGTCATCGGTATGAATGTTCACAAACTTCACAACGAAATGGTTTTCGGGATTTTCAGGATGGAGGCCCGATATTTGAAGATACTGCTGCACACCGCCATGCTCCTCCTTTGATGAAACCGATCCAGACCGAACGATTGACCCTCACCAGCCTGCAGGCTGGTGACGCCGGGTTTCTGCTGGCATTGATCAACACCCCATCCTGGATCCGGTACATTGGGGATCGACAGGTACACACGGTCCATGAGGCCCGAACCTACCTTCTCAAGGGTCCTTTGCAACATGAACTGGACCACGGTTATGGCATGCGAAAGATGATCCTGACCGAAACTGGTATACCGATCGGCATTTGTGGATTGGTCTGCCGTGAAGGGTTGCCCCTGCCCGACCTGGGTTTTGCCCTGTTGCCGGAATATGAACAAAACGGCTTTGCTTTTGAAGCAGCACGCGCTGTATTGGCTGAGGACACCCGCACCTGGAACATGAAAAAAGTCTCCGCTATTACCACCCTGGAGAACAACCGATCCATTGCCCTGCTCCACCGCCTCGGTTTTGTCCAGAACGGCGAGGTCCAACTTCCAGATCAGGAAGAGGTCCTGCAGTATTTCTTCCTGGACCTGTTGTCATGATCACTCATCTTAGACCTTCTTGAATTCGTCGATATTCCAGGAAAGATACCCTCGAAATTGATTACATTTCGGGTACTATGATCGTGGATATTCTTCTTATCGTTTTCGGATTTTTGGCCCTGATCATCGGATTGATCGGCGCCGTACTTCCCCTCCCCGGACCACCTCTCAGCTTCCTCGGGCTGATGATGATCCATTGGTCCTCCCGAGCAGAATTTGATTCCAGTCTTTTATGGGTCCTGGCTGGACTGGCATTGCTCGTCACCGTCCTGGACTATGTCGTCCCCATGTGGGGAGTCAAACGATTTGGCGGGTCCAAGGCCGGGATGTGGGGCAGTACCATCGGATTGATCATCGGTCTTTTTGGCGGACCGGCAGGGATCTTCATCGGTGCCTTTGTGGGCGGGCTGGTCGGCGAACTCCTGGTCGGTCAGGATTCCAAAACGGCTACCCGGGCTGCCTTCGGCTCCTTCATCGGGTTCCTCCCAGCGGAATCGAGCGCTATCCGTAGCGTTGGCCCGCAGGGGTGTCAACCTCGCCCGGCGCCGCGGGCGGCCGCCCGGATCAGGTGTCCC
>JAUIEA010000158.1 GCA_030429045.1 Bacteroidia bacterium
TGGTAAATGGACGCAACCACCAGGGCGCTCTTGCGGATCGTTGCTCCATGATCACGGAGAATGCATCCATCAGGTCCATCACCTTTCGCCCGGAAAGACGCTTGAGATACTCACCGACCCGAATGAGCTGGCCATAGGTCAGATCCGGTTGGACCTCCTGGAAATACTTCCGCACACGGGCCATGGCACGACGGTCCGTAAAATAGGCGACGGAGAATGGGATTCCCTGAAACAAACCGATGATCATATTCCAGGGGACCCGCCAGATTGGGATGACATGAATTTGCATCGAGGCACAAAAAGGTGCGATGGCATCCTGGTCTTCCTGCGGTACGGGATGGTGGGAAAGGGCAAACAGATGGATGTCATGATCGACAGAGAGATGCTTCAGTTGTTGATACAACCTGAGTTTATCTCCTTTCTCCAGTGGAAAAGGAAAGCGGGGAGCGATCACGAATACTTTCATCCTCGCCGCAAAAATACCCAAAGGGATTATTCCGGATGGACTCCTACGCGGGTTTGTGCGTATTTCTGCAATACCCGAAGAGCGATCTTGCGATGATCGAAATGTTCTACAGCCAGTGCTGCAGCCTGACTGCCAATACGTTGGCTGAACTCCGGGTCTTTCAAACACAGGGAGATTCCGCGGGCAAAATCTTCTGCTGAATCAGCGAGAAGGATCTCTTCACCCTGTCGAGCATCAATCCCTTCCATGCCTATCGTCGTGGTGATCACAGTCTTTCCAAGGAGCAAACCCTCCAGGATCTTTACCCGCATCCCACTTCCGGACAGGAGGGGAACGATGAGGATCTGCTGTTCATTCATGAAACGGATGGCGCTTCGCACTTCACCCAGGATCTCCACCCCGGGTGTCTCTGCTTTTTTGAGACTCTCGGGTGTATTTCGCCCGGCGATCCGCAATTTGGCACGGGGGTGCATTTTTCTCACTCTCGGCCATACCTGCTCCAAAAACCAGTTTAACCCTTCCAGGTTGGGCATCCAGTCCAGGGATCCGATAAACCCGATCGTTTCGGGCAATTGGGGTTGTTGCGGGGCCTGGATATAATCCTGCAGATCGATGCCGATCGGGGCGATCATGCCCTGCCCGCTGAAGCCCATGGACCGGAAAAGGTCCAGATCCCGCTGGGTCATCGTCACCATGAGGTCTACCTGATTCAACTGACTCTTTTCGTAGACTTCCAGCTTGTGCGCCAGATGCCCGAGATACCATCTTTTCAACCCCCGGGGGGTATTCTGGGCCATCCGTGCCCAGATCTCGTGTTCGACGTTGTGGGCACGGAGGGCGATCAATGCCTTGGAATGTTTGCGGATCACCGGAATATAGGGTGCCAGATACAGGGTTTCCAGCTGGACAACATCAAATGTTTCTTCCTCCAGGATATGGATCAGCATCTTGGTGAATGCCGGACAGACGAATCGATTGATATTATAGGATCCTTCCCGGAAAAGGTGAAAAAAGGCATCTAACGGTTTGATCCGATTGTCGATCTCCGTATAGAAAATGTCCTTGTAATGATCGAAACTGTCCGGAAGGTGGTTGGTGTCAAAATAGTGCTTGACCGTGTTCATGCTCAACAGGGTGATCTCGCACCCCAGGTCGCGCATGGCACGGCTCATGTAGGTGACAGCAATGGACTCGCCGTCTTTCAGAGGGTAGGGGAATTTTTTGCAGAGCTGGAGAACCTTCATACACCAGGTTAACGGACTTCAGGTGCGGTTTTGTTTGGCAGAACAGGTCTGAACGTCAGAATAATGACACTTTGACCTTACCCAGACAAATGTAACGAAAATCATATTGGCCCGCTTATCTCCGGGAAGAATACCCGTAAACATTGCCCTGATCTCACAGCTGTCGGCCCCGGAAAGGAAGTCGAAGTGAAGTGTCCGTTCCACAAAATCCTTCATCTGTTTGTTATGATGTATTTTTCGGCGTGATAGTCGGAAAACATATTCAAAAGTCGTTTGGCCAACTACAGGTCCTGCGGGAGGTCAACCTGCATATAAAGAGCGGTGAGATCGTCTCTTTACTCGGCAAATCAGGCTCGGGAAAGAGTACCCTCCTGCATATTCTGGGCACCCTGGATACGCCCGATCAGGGGTCAATACTCCTGGACGGGATCGATGTGACCTCCTTGAAAGGCAAGGAGCTCAGCCAATTCAGGAATAAACATATCGGGTTCATTTTCCAGTTTCATCACCTGCTGCCCGAGTTCACAGCTCTGGAGAATACCATGATGCCCGGTCTGATCCAGGGGCTCAGTGCTGCTCAGTGCAATTCTCGGGCGCAGGAACTCTTGGACTACCTGGGTCTTTCTGAACGATTGACACACAAACCGGCTCAATTATCCGGTGGGGAGCAACAGCGTGTAGCCGTAGCTCGTGCACTGCTCAATCACCCGAAGGTCATTCTGGCGGACGAACCAACCGGCAACCTGGATTCGCAGAATTCAGAAGAAATGCATGCCCTTTTTCAGCAATTGCGCAAGGATTTTGGCCACACCCTGCTGATCGCCACCCATAGCAAGGAACTGGCCGCTATATGCGACCGTCGTCTGGAAATGGTCGATGGACAGGTATTGGCCGGCTAGGCCACTCTCCCTGTGCGGATCAGAGTGACTGGATCAGGTCGTACTGGGTCAGAATATGGATCAATCCCGCCTTGTCCCGGCACAAGACTGCGGGAACTTTCTTGTCGATCAACCGACTGAGGTGACGGACCGGCGTCGTTTCTTCTACCCAGGGAAAGGACTCTGCCATGACGTCCTTCACCAGGCGTTGCGCATGCCCGATAGGATTCTCCAGTAAAAGATGCAGGACCTGGCTCTCCGAAATGGAACCGACAACCTCGTCATTCTCGGTGACAGGGAGCTGAGAGAGATCATGCTCCTTCATCAGGTCAAAGGCGTCGCGCAAGGTGGCTGTGCTCTCTACGGCATAAAAATGACGGTCCTGCTTTTTGCGGATCAGATCTCGAACGGTCATGTCGTCTTCGAGAAAACCGCGTTCCCGCATCCAGTCATCATTGTAGATCTTGCCCACATAGCGGCTGCCGTGATCATGAATAACCACGACTACCAGGTCATCCGGCTTCAACCTGTCCTTCAACTGAAGTAACCCAGCCATCGCACTGCCAGCGGAATACCCGAGCAGCATCCCTTCTTCCCTGGCCAGTCGGCGCGCCATCAGGGCACCGTCCTTATCCGTAACTTTTTCAAAATAGTCGATCAATCCGAATTCGACATTCTTGGGCAGGATATCCTCCCCGATACCCTCTGTGATATAGGGATAGATCTCCTTTTCATCGAACTCTCCGGTCTCATGATATTTCTTGAAGACCGAACCATAGGTATCCACTCCCCATACCTGAATATCGGGGTTCTGTTCCTTCAGGTATCGGGCTGTCCCGCTGATGGTTCCACCCGTCCCGACACCAACCACCAGGTGTGTGATCTTTCCATCGGTCTGATCCCAGATCTCCGGACCCGTTGACTCGTAGTGTGCCTGGCGATTGGAGAGATTGTCGTACTGGTTGAACCAGTAGGAATTGGGGATCTCCTTGCTCAAACGCTCCGCAACGGAATAGTAGGAGCGGGGGTCTTCCGGACCGACGCTGGTCGGACAAACGATGACCTCCGCACCCAGGGCCTTTAACATGTCCACCTTTTCTTTCGATTGTTTGTCATTCGTGGTGAAGATGCACCGATACCCCCGGACGACACCCGCAAGCGCGAGCCCCATGCCGGTATTTCCGGACGTACATTCAATGATCGTACCGCCGGGCTTCAGATTGCCATTCGCCTCCGCATCCAGCAACATCTTCAATGCCATTCTGTCCTTGATCGAATGACCGGGATTGAATGTTTCCATTTTGATCAGAACAGGGCAGGGAAGCTCCGCGGTGATCTTCTGTACCTGAACCATGGGGGTATTCCCGATGGTTTCCAGAATATTCTGGTAAATCTTCATCGAACGAGGTATTTAACTCTGACAAAAAAACGAGGATCCTTTACAGCCAATAATCGAACCACCGGCTCGCTGGCCACCAACACGGTACCGGGCGGATAGGTCCCTTCGGGGATCCTGCCTATCACTTTGGCAAACACGATCCGGTTATTCAAGGGGTTCTTCAAGGCAATGACATCATGGATTTCTGCTGACTGGTGGAGTACCACCAGTTCTTCTCCTGCAACCTCTGCCGGGATACGGCTGGCAAAACCCTGCTCCTCTTGTTCCCTGGCCACCTTGCGCAAGCGCAGGTAACGGGTGCGGAGACGATAACTCTCCTCCCACAGCGGATGACCGGAGAACGTCCGGGTACTGTCCGGGATACCTTTCGTACTCAGCCAGCCCACAAAGAGGGGCGTACCGGGTTGGATATCCGTATTTTTCAAGCGGTTGTATTGCAACAAGCTGTCCAGGGAAAGGCCAAAGTGCCGCCGGCTGATCTGATAGAGCGTTTCGCCTTTTCGAACCGTATACATCAGTGGAGCACCTTTCCAGCGCTTGTATCCTGGATACCAGTAAGGCAGGATCGCCTTTCGAGGGACGGGCACATACAGGGTATCCCCGATCTGTGGACCTGAAGCTTTAAATGCCGGGTTGTAGTAGAGCAGTTCACCCAGTTCGAGACCATAAAACCGGGACAACCCGAAGAGGGTCTGTCCGGCAGCCATTTGATGCTGGACATAGAGCCGTGACTTGTCGACGTGAACCTGCAGCGTGTCCTGGAAGGTCAGATAGCGATCCCGATCACCTGTTTGGGCGACAAGGCAGAAGGGGAGCAGGATGAAGAGGAGAAGGAAAATCCTTCGCTGTGGCATGGGATGGAGCATTCTTGCCACAAAATTAGCAAAGCCCCGGCACTGTCATGTACTTTTGTCCCATGCAACAGCCACATTTTCCGGATATCCTGGGAATCATCCCGGCCCGATGGGCTTCCAGCCGGTTTCCGGGGAAACCCCTTGCCGACCTGAACGGCCGCCCCGTGATCTTGCGAGTGTGGGACAAATGCGTGCAGGCGGGTCTTTCCCGGGTGATCATTGCAACAGATGACGAACGAATCAGATCCCGCTGTGAAGCAGAAGGTGCCCTGGTGATGATGACCGACCCCGAATTGCCCAGTGGTACAGACCGGTGCGCAGCAATTGCTCAACACCAACCAGAATCATTCGTCATCAATATCCAGGGCGATGAACCCTTCATCGATCCCGGGGCGATTCAACAATTGGCCGATCTGCTAATCAGCCATCCCGAACATCCGATCGGGACACTGGCCCGACCGGAGAGTGATCCCGAGGTGCTGGCCTCACCGCATGTGGTGAAAGTGATCCGCGACCAGAACGGGAAAGCCATATACTTCAGCCGTGCCTGGATCCCCTTCCAACGGGACAGAGCACCCTCGACATGGCCAGATCACTATGCCTACCTGACCCATATCGGATTGTATGGCTTTCAAAAATCGACTCTGCTGGAACTGGCCCGATTACCCCAATCATCATTGGAGTCTGCGGAACAACTGGAACAACTGCGATGGCTGGCTGCTGGCTATGCGATCTCACTCGGTGTGACCAACTATCGGTCTCTGGGCATCGATACACCCGAGGACCTGGAACGGGCCAGATCCCTGATGTCCTGACGGACACGCAGACTGGATTGCATGTACTGGGTCGGTCGGAATATTGGATCGCCTGGCTAGAGGAATTCACTTGTAAACGAAAAGGGGAGAAGATCATTGACACTCTCAAAGATCCAGATCGGTCCCTCTTCTCCCTGAAGGATCAATCGGATGTGTTTCTGGTTGACCCGTTCCTGCTCCGACAGGAGCTGCCGGCACTTGCCACAGGGCGTGGCCGGTTGATCGACCAGATGATGTGCACTCTTGACCGATATGGCGATCGCCTCGATCCCGACTCCCGGATGCTGCGTGCGGATCGCTGACATGGTGGTCTGTTCGGCACAGAGGCAGACCGGGTAAGCAGCATTCTCGATATTGAATCCAGTCACGATCTGTCCATTGGCCAGGAGGGCAGCTGCGCCAACCTGGAATTTGGAGTAGGGAGCATAACTGCGGGATAAAGCTTCTTTTGCTTTCGTGAGCAATATGCCATCTTCGCCATTCAGATCCTGATGGTGAGGGTACTCGCGGTATTGGATTTCATGTCTTTTCATGCGCTGACTCTTGCCCTGAAGTGAAGGTGCAATATAATTTACGATAAATTTGGCCCACGGTTTACAATGCTTATGAAAAAGATCCTTGTGTTTGGTGCTGGCCGATCGGCCACGACGTTGATTTGGACCCTGGGCGACCTGGCGAAACAAGAAAAATGGCAGGTGACCGTGGCAGATGCCTCCGGTGATCTGGTCCAGCAGAAAGTCAGTGGACGTCCTGGTCTCGAAGGGGTCGAGGTGAATGTAGAATCCGACGAGGAGCGATCCGCGCTCATCAAGCGTCATGATTTTGTGATCTCCATGCTCCCCTGGAGCTTACACGCCCTGGTCGCTGAGGATTGCCTTCATTTGGGCAAACATTTGATCACGGCTTCCTATGTCAATGCCGAGATGAAGGATCTGGCGGCCAAAGCCAGGAAAAAGGGTCTTTTTTTTATGGGCGAACTGGGTTTGGATCCCGGACTCGACCATATGTCTGCTCTTCGACTGATCCGGCAGATCAAGGAAACTGGAGGAACGATCACATCGTTTCATTCCTATGCCGGTGGATTGATCGCGGAGGACTGCGACAACAATCCATGGCACTACAAGATCACCTGGAATCCGAGGAATATCATCCTGGCAGGGCAAGGAACCATCCAGTATCGGCATAATGGTGCTCTTCGCCTGTTGCCCTACCATCACTTGTTCAGTTCGGCCATGCCGATCGCCATCGGCGGGAAGGACCGGTATGAGGTCTATCCAAACAGGGACTCACTGAAGTATATTTCGATGTATGGCCTCAAGGGGGTGCCGTCTATCATGCGGGGTACCGTCCGTATCCGCGGTTTCAGCAAGGCCTGGGATGCCCTGGTCAAACTGGGGTTGACCGACAGCCTGACCCCGTTGGGTGTGGAAGAACCCTTGAGTTGGAAGCAGTTTATCGCCGGATTTCTACCCAATGATCCATCCTACTCTGTTCGACAACTTTGTGCAGACTATCTATCATTGCCTGCAGATGATGTGGTTATGGATCAATTGGAATGGATGGGACTCTTTTCCGATGAACCCATCGGTGATTTCGGACTGACCCCCGCAGACTATTTACAAAACCTGCTGGTGGACCGCTGGAAACTGGATCCCCATGATCGGGATCTGGTCGTCATGGAGCATCGCATCCACTACGAGCAGAATGGGAAGGTCCGGGAGATCCGCTCAAGTCTCGAACATGAGGGGACAGATCCGGACAAAACAGCCATGGCCGATCTGGTCGGATTGCCACTGGCTCATGCCACCCGGTTGTTCCTGAATGGCCGACTGGATGCAGTCACCCTTCCAGTACCTTTCGAACCTTGTATTGCCGAACCCATCCTGGATGCCATGGAGAGCGACGGGATCTGTTTCCGCGAATCAGTGGTAGCACCTTCAGATCCACCCTCTTTTCATACGTTGATGAATTGACCAGATGATGGACCTGCGCAAATGGACTGAACATCGGGATATCTCCAGGGTATTCCAGTTCTTTCAGATCTCGCGACAGGTTGCAACCATCCTGGTGGCCATCTTACTGGCAAAATCAACCCTGGAACTGGATGAGATCGGGCATTACGAACAACTGCTCTTTCTGGGCTATACCATTTCTTTTTTCTGGCTGAGTGCGCTCACCCAGGGGTTTCTGGCAGTACATACCAGTTATGATCCTTCTACAAGACCGGAGCTGGAGCGTCTTGTGGCCGGCAGTTTCCTGATCATTGGGACAACCCTGGGCCTGGTATCCTGGCTCGGTTCGAACTGGCTGAGCCAGATGTTCACAGCGGGCGTAGTGCAGCATGATTCCTGGACACTGTTCATCATCTTCTTCTTCCCC
>JAUIEA010000159.1 GCA_030429045.1 Bacteroidia bacterium
ATCATGGCCCAGAGCGTCACCATCAACGGCACCCAGTTAGACAGTGTCGGCGTGAAGTACAAGGGCAACAGCACCTACAGTGCCAATCAGGTCAAGAATCCTTTTCATATCGAGCTGGACACTTACAAGGAGCAGGACTACGAAGGATTCACCGATATCAAATTGAGCAATGCCGCCAAGGACCCCTCCTTTATCCGGGAGGTCCTCTCCTACCAGATCCTGCGACAGTATATGGACGCCCCCCTCTCCAATTATGCCAATGTTTATGTCAATGGACAGTTGATCGGCCTGTACAGCAACTCCGAGTCGGTATCCAAGAAATTTGTCAATAAACACTTCTACTCCAAGGACAACACCTTCGTCAAGTGCAATCCACCGGGTGGGGCCGGCCCCCAATCCAATGACCTCCCCAATCTGGTCTATCACGGCTAGGATAGTACCGACTACCTGGATGCCTATGAGTTGAAATCGGATTACGGCTGGAGCGAGTTGATCGATCTATGCGACACCCTGGTCAATCAGACCGATGCCATCGAGCAGATCCTGGATGTGGATCGGGCGATCTGGATGCTGGCCTACAACAATGTCCTGGTCAACCTGGACAGCTATATCGGTGCCTTCACACAGAATTATTACCTCTATCGCGATGACCATGGTCGGTTCAATCCGGTCGTCTGGGATCTCAATGAATCCTTCGGACGCTTTTCCATGACCGGCACCGGCAACCTGTTCAATACGACAGCCAAGCAACAGATGAGCCACCTGCTCAACAGCAACGATCCGGATTTTCCCCTCGTGCAAAAGCTGCTGGGTGTACCCTTATACAAGCGGATGTACCTGGCCCATGTCAAAACCATCCTGCTGGAGAATTTTGATAATGAATCCTATTATACAACCGGCCTGGCCTTACAGAATGCCATCAAGGAGGCCGTCCAGGCAGATAACAACAAGTTCTACACCTACGCCAACTTCATATCCAACCTGACCCAGGATGTGACCGGTAGCCCCGGACCCGGTGGAGGAACCACACCCGGCATCACCAATCTGATGGATGGTCGGAGCAATTACCTCCTGGCTCAATCCGATCTCACCAAAACAGAACCGACCATCAGCAATATCACCCCGTCCAATGCCTCACCGGCCCTCCAGGAGACCATCACCATCACGGCAGAGGTCACCAATGCCAATACGGTCTACCTCGGTTATCGCAGTCGGGTCGATGCTCCGTTTGTCCGGATTCAAATGCTGGATGACGGCGCACACCAGGACGGTGCCGCCAATGACGGGATCTATGGTGCAGCGATCACGGTGGACAATGAATCCATGCAATACTATATCTACGCCGAAAATGCCGATATCGGATTATTCGACCCGAGGAGGGCAGAACACGAATATCACCTGATCACGGCTACCACCACCAATCCGACCGTGGGTGATCTGGTCATCAATGAGTTTATGGCCTCGAATTCCAATGCCCAGCCGGATCAGGACGGCGAATATGACGACTGGATCGAATTGTACAACAACAGCGACAATCCCATTGACCTCGGCGGATATTTCCTCTCCGACGATGTCAGCGATCTGACCCGCTGGACCTTTCCCGCGGGAACGGTCATCAACGGCAAGGGTTATCTGATCATCTGGGCGGACAGCGATGAGGATCAGGATGGCTTGCACGCGAATTTCAAATTGTCTGCTGCAGCGGAGAGTATCGTCCTCAGCGATGCATCCGGGGTTATCCAGGATCACATCAGCTATGTCGACCAGGTCACGGATATTTCCTTCGGTCGGTATCCCAATGGAACCGGAAATTTCCAGAGCATGGAACCCACCTTCCAGGCAGAAAATATGATCTCGACCAGCATTCTGCCCGAATGGGCCGATACTCCTGCCCTGATGGCCTTCCCCAATCCGACCGCCGGTTCCTTCCGGTTGGAAATGGAACCTATGCCGGCTGGCACACATCTGGTGGTGATTCGGGATCTGGTCGGTCAGGTTGTCTTTCAGGAAATGATCAACGGGACGCAGGAGATCGATACGGCTACCTGGCCAGCAGGCCTGTATTGGGTGCGTGTCGACCAGGCTGTTCTCAAACTTACGGTTGTGCGATAAGGGCTATCGGGAATATCTGCCTTCGTAGAAATTCTTGATGAAATAAAGTTGCAACAGGATGATTGGAAATAGGAGAGCGAGTGATCCTGGCACAAACTGGAAAACAGAGATCAGATCGGGGATGTTGATCTGAATGGTGGGGACATGAAATTGTCCCCACCATTCATGAAGGCGCGTTCCATCCCCATCCGAGGGGTAGGAGACAGCATATACGATTGATGCCAGGACCAGGACCCCGATAGCAGCCCATCCAGTCCGGGGGATCAGTGGACGAACCGGGGCAAGGGACGATTTTTCTTCCGTCTTGATGCGGGCAAGCACCCGGGCAGACAGGTCAGCCGGAGCAGGCTCATGCCCTGCAGCCCTGAAGAAGTCACGCAAAGTCTTTTCTTCGTGGTCCACTGGTCCACCCGAAAATGAATTATCTGGCTTGCTCATCTACCCATGCTTTTTGCAATACCTCATGCAATACTTTTCTGCTTCGGTAAAGTTTGATCTTGATATTACTTTCTGACAACCCGCTGATCCCGCAGATCTCACGGATGGACATCTCCTCAAAATAATACGCCTGGACCAGTACCTGATCCTCGGGGGCCAAGTGATCCAGGGCCTGCCGGATCATCTTTCGCTTATCCGCTGCCTCTAGTTCATCCAACGCACCTGTGGTCTCCGTATGTGCATTCCCGACCTGATCATTGAGGTCCAGTGTCGATCGCTGCCGTCTGATCTTTTTCAAGCGATTCAGCCCTTCATGATAGGTGATCCGATACAACCAGCCTTTGAAGGGTGCCAGACCTTTGAATTGCGGTAGCATCCGATAGGCTTTGACCAGGACATCCTGACTGAGATCCTCTGCATCCTGGCGATCTTTCAACAGGGTCAGGGACAATGAGAACACCATATCCTGATGAAGATGGACCAGCTGACCATAAGCCTGCAGGTCCCCTTTCACAGCTGCACGGATCCAATCCTGTTCCTGATCACCTTCCATATATGGATATAGACAAGATGAAAAGCAAGGCGGTTACAAGACTAGATACATGCGCCATTTAAACAGAAAAATACAACCATTTTGTAACCGATCCCAAATTCAGCTTGTCGTTCCACCATACAAACCAATTATCCGCCTAAACAGAATATCATGGAAGAGTTTCTCGTCGCATTGACCATATTCGGAACCATTTTCGGGGTCATCTATCTGTTCTACAGTACCCGCCACAAAGAGCGGATGGCCCTGATCGAAAAAGGTGAAAGTGCAGATCTGTTTGTCACGTCCAAACGAAAATCAGCCATTCCCCTCTATGCCATTATCCTCATCAATCTCGGCCTGCTGGGCGTGGGCATCGGATTGGGCATCTTACTGGGTGAAGGGATTCACATGGCCGGCATGAACCAGGAGATCAGCATGCCCAGTTCTATTTTCCTGTGCATCGGACTGAGCCTGCTGACCGGTTTTTATGTCACCCGAAAAATGGATCAGAAGTACCGGGAACTGGAATAACATCGCGTACAATTTCAGATCTTTCTGCTTCTTCAGGTGACCCGACGGCGTTCGTTCTGGTCACCTGAATTTTTTTTAACTTTGGAATATGCCTGCCGCTGATCGGGTTGCCGGTCCGGCTGTGATGCCAGGATCAATGCGATCCAGCAGGATTTATCCGGAAACCAGCATGAGAATACACCAGTGATGTGGAAAGAGAAACTGAAAATCTACGATGATCTGGTATCCCGTTGCTCCCGATTTGAGCGAAAGGGAAAAACTGTTCCCTATACGTCTGCAAACGGATATATGTTTTCATTGTTAAATAAGGAAGGGGAGATCGGGATCCGCTTTTCAAAGGATGTACAGAAAAAGTACATCGAGGAGTTCAGTACTACGATTTACAAATCGCATAATGCGATCATACATGGCTATGTACTGATCCCGGATCAGATGCTGGACGATCTGGATCGGGTGGCCGGATATCTGGATGAAAGTTATGATCACGTGATGAGTCTACCTCCGAAATAGATCCTGGAAAGCCAGCATTGGCTTTTTTTATTCAACACTGACCCAATTCAATACCATGCATTTAGGCGCCTTTTCCATCAGTCTTGCCGTCAAGGATATTCATGCCTCCAGACAATTTTACGAGCATCTGGGCTTTTCTGTCTTTGCCGGTGATATCGAACGCAATTACCTCATCATGAAAAACGGGAATGCCCTGGTCGGTTTATTCCAGGGCATGTTCGAGAAGAACATCCTCACCTTCAATCCCGGCTGGGATGAATCAGCCAACCCTCTTGCTGAATTCGAGGATGTCCGGACCATCCAGAAAGACCTGAAGGAAAAAGGCATCTCATTCATGAGCGAAGCAGATGAAGCGGGCACCGGGCCCGCCAGTTTTGTGATCATGGATCCGGATGGAAATGCCATCCTGGTGGACCAGCACGTCTGACATCATTACCGATTTCCGGCTTCTACCTGAAACAAATGAAGTGATTCGTCATCCAGACGACACCAACCAGCTGTGAGATCCTTTATTTTGCAGCAATATTGACTGTGTCTAGTTCCTCCAAGTATGCGTAACATTATTCAGACCATTGCTGTCCTCATCCTGGGAATATATATCCATTGCCCGTCTGCCCTGGGCCAATACATTCCCACGATCCAGGAAGGTCATCACTGGACCATTCGTCAACACCAGGGCATGGGCTCTTATGCGGATTACGGTTATGCGCTGAAATGTGACACCCTGATCGACAACAAGATCTACCTGGAAGTCCGATCCGATGATGATGTCCTGCTGGGTTGGGCCCGGGAGGATACCAGCACACAGGAAGTGTTTTACTGGAGGCAGGGGCAGCCGTCCGAGGACCGTATCCTCTCCTACCAGGTGGAAGTAATGGACACCTTCTGGTTAAAAGGTTTTCCATTGGTCTGTGATTCGATCAAGACCCTGGACCTGTATGGGGCCACCCGAAAAGTCATCTATTTCAACGGCTATGTAGCCTTCATCGAAGGTGTGGGACATTCTTTTTACGGGATTCATGATTTTGGCGATTTTCAAAACATAGAATCCTTTGTTCCGGATTCCTCCTATTGCAATCCGGTGACATCATGGGAACCACAATTCACACCTGCACACTACCGACTCTATCCCAATCCGGTCACCGGTCAATTGACTATTTCTGCCGACAATATCGACATCAGATCTGTTGAATTACTGAATGCGTTCGGCAAATCCTGTCCCGTTTCCACCAACGCATTGGATGGCGACTCCCGGTTGGATGTGACGCATTTACCACCCGGAGTCTATTTTCTACTTTTGAATCAGACAGAACTATTACGATTTGTCAAAATCTGACCACGACGGGAAATGAATATTTACTCGGGGTTATCCTCAGGAACAGGGTTGATGACTTCGTTTTGAAACCAGAATATGCTGCAACGCCTGCACCTTTTTTTCGGGATTGCCCTGGTCATTCTGTTTTTACTGACAGGCCAGTACATGCACCACCAATACGACCATTTGAATGGATTGGAAGGTATGAGCCGGGCCCTCTTCCGAGCCGGGCATATTTACATCCTGCTGTTCGGGCTCATTCATATTGCCCTGGGATCTGGCGGGCAAGACAGTTTTCACCCGTGGATCCTTCGGTTCAGGTACGCCGGCACGATCGCGATCTTTTTGGCATCTGGATTGATCATTTTCAGCTTTTTCACGGAATTACCCGCAACTCATATCGAGCGACCTTCTGCCCGATTGGCCCTGTACCTGGTGCTCTTTGGTGTATCCCTGTATGGGACAGCCGGCTGTATATCCCTCATCAACAGCGATCGGACCTCGAATGGATGACGTAGCAGCCTATATCCGGTCATTTCCACCCGATATCCAAGTGCGATTGGAGGACCTCCGCAGGATCATCCTGGAACATGCACCGGGGGCCCTGGAAGGGATCAGTTATGGGATGCCAGCCTACAAGTTGCACGGAAAGCCGCTGCTGTATTTTGCCGGGTATACACATCACATCGGTTTTTATGCAACCCCATCGGGGCATTCGGCATTTGAAACGGAGCTCCGTACATACAAGCAGGGAAAGGGATCCGTCCAGTTTCCACTCGATCAGCCCCTGCCATTAGACCTGATCCGAAGGATCGTCCTCTTTCGAGTTGAGGACGTTTCCAGAAGCCGTTCGTAGCCCGGGGATGATCACCTGGTCCAGTCGGATATCATGTGCCTCTACGGGCACCTGATCGTGGAGTTGGCAGGGATACCCTACCCCGACTTTCCAGGCATGAGGATGATCAGCCAGGAAAGTATCATAATAACCGCCGCCATAGCCCAGCCGATATCCGACCCGATCAAAGGCGAGTCCGGCAACAATGATCAGGTCATAGGGTCCAGGATATTCCACTGCATCCTTCGGGTGATATGTGCCGAAGACTCCCGGCTCCATGCATTGCATGGATTGGACCACCAGGTTTGTCATTTGTCGTTTGCGCAAGGTCTTGGGTGCGACCACGGTGATTCCCGTATCCAGTAATCGCTGCAGCAGGGGCAGGACATTGACCTCCCTTCCCATGGTCAGATAGCTGTGGACCACCCTGGCATCACGTGACCGGATCAAGTCCCACAGGACCTGGCAGATCTGACTTGAATAGTGCTCTCGTTCCGATCGGGACAATCGCTGACGACCGGCCTCCATCGCGGACCGGAGAAGCGCTTTTTGTTCGTGGATCTTGTTCATTGCCCCATAAACATAGCAATCAGGTCTGACGCTGTTCGCCTTTCTAATTCCTGGTTCCTGCGTTCCTGGCTCCAGGTTTCCTTGAGACCTGACTTTCGAAATAACTCAATCACGAAAAAATACTGCTCCTAACCCTGGGAGTTGCCAAAACCCATCGCCCAATACCTTTTTCATGCCTGATTCCTCTCTCAGTTCTTAATTGCGCCCCTTCAGGGCTTTTACAGTATGCCAATTTGTATCGTTGGGCGCTGCCCAACGCTAGTCTATGCCGCCCCGTCAGGGCTTGCAACCATCTTTAGGCATTCCCCTTTTTCGGCACTTCGGTCTTCGGTCCTGATTCCTCATTCCTGCCTGCCAGCCGTCGGCTGGATTCCTGCGTTCCTGATCGCAGGTTCCTTGCTTCCGTTTTCCGCATTCCCACTTATCTCTCTGTCTCACAGTGACATCGTCTCGCGGTCTCTCCATCTTTCCCCTTGGCAGGCTTCATTCCCTTTCTTCACGGGCGACTAAAGTCACCCCTATAAAACACTTGCTGGTCGTCTCGGTCACGGTTCCACACAATCTCAAATTTCCGCCTTCCACCTTCCACCTTCCGCATTAGCACGGCACGACAGCTGACCTCCCCGGCGGTTAAAAAGCAGCCGCTACGAGCCTTCGCTCATCCTTTTGGCCCCCGGTCCTCTCAACGTCTCCCCGTCCCAATGTCGCCCCGTCTCAAATTTCCGCCTTCCACTTTCCCACTTATCTCACAGTCACATCGTCTCACAGTCTCACAACCTCTCCATCTTTCCCCTTGGCAGGCTTCATTCCCTTTCTTCACGGGCGACTAAAGTCACCCCTACAAAACACTTGCTGGTCGTCTCGGTCACGGTTCCACACAATCTCAAATTTCCGCCTTCCGCCTTCCACCTTCCGCATTTCTCGCCGTCTCCCCGTCCCAATGTCGCCCCGTCTCAAATTTTCGCCTTCCGCCTTCCCACTTATCTCACAGTCTCTCCATCTTTCCCCTTGGCAGGCTTCATTCCCTTTCTTCACGGGCGACTAAAGTCACCCCTACAAAACACTTGCTGGTCGTCTCGGTCACGGTTCC
>JAUIEA010000160.1 GCA_030429045.1 Bacteroidia bacterium
GGTTTGGAAGTCAGGGGGATCATTGAAAACATTAACGATAACGGAAGCGAATACAATAAACTCCTCAATGGTGGTGTCAACGTGATCGATCATGTTCCTTCCGCTTTGCTGCATCATAAATATGCCATCCTGGATGATGAAGTGGTGATCACAGGGTCGCACAACTGGAGCAATGCTGCAGATCAGCAGAATGATGAGAATACCGTGATCATCCACGATGCCCAGGTGGCCAACCAGTTCAGGCAGGAGTTTGAAGCCCGTTGGGGTGAGCTTCCTGTTTCGGTTTTGAATCCGGAGAACAGGGACCATTGGGCGGGTGTGATCCGTTCGGGGGCACTGTTCCTGTTTGGAAAAAGTGAGACCAGTGGATCCAGAACGATCGAAATGATGGACCTGTACGGAAGGACCATCCTCCAGGAGACCGTCTGGATCTCTGAAGGAGAGCATACCTACGCCATCCCTGTACCGGCACTCCCCTCAGGGCAGTACCTCGTTCGCTGTACATCCCCATCAGGAGGGGCTCAATTTATGGTACCCATGACCTGGTGATCATGGGTGGCAGGGAGTTTCACTTTCAGCAATTCAGCATCACTCAGGCGCATACACCGATGAAAGTGGGAACCGATGGCATCCTGTTGGGTGCGTGGTCCACCCCAAACCTGCCCGGGGCGAGGATACTGGATATCGGCACGGGGACGGGTCTGATTGCACTGATGATGGCCCAGCGCTTTCCGGGTGCAAAGATCGTTGGCATTGAGCTGGATAGTGAAGCCGTCCGGGATGCCCGGGACAATTTCAGCTCAAGTCCGTGGTCTGAACGGCTCACGCTTTTTCACGGGGATGTGCGGCAGGAAGCAGGGGCGTGGGACGATGGTCAAAAGATCGATCATATAGTCAGTAATCCCCCGTTTTTTAGGGACGGGATAAAACCGGCATCAGCCGGTCGGGCGCGGGCCCGACACCAGGAGAGCCTGGGTCTGGCGGACATCGTTCATGTGGCCCGGGAAAGGCTTCATCCGGAAGGACGATTGGACCTGATCTTACCCCTGGAAGCACTGGACGAGCTGCATGAACTCGGAACAAGGCGAGGATATCATATCAACAAACGGGTCAATATTCGGGCACGGCCACAGAAGGAGGTCTCCAGAATACTGGTGTCATTATCCGGGGTGCCTGGCCTCGAGTCAGAAGAGGAGCTGACGATTCGCCAGGAGACAGGTCACGCCTATTCTCCGGAATTCAAACGGCTGACAACAACATTCTATTTACCTGGTCTGCCGGGAGACCAGGTATAACGGGAAAAGAAAAGGGGTAAGCGAACTCGCTTACCCCTTTTGATCAATTGAAGGTGGTGGGACTTTCCTGCTCTGCCAGGATCTTCTTGGCACAATCCAGGATGCGTGTGTCGGTGAGCTCCACATAGCCGCCCTGCGGGCCAGGCTGTACGTGCTTCTCGACCAACTCCCCGTTTTCGTCATATTTATTGGCACCGAAATAGTTCCTCACCGTCTGCTCATCAATCTCCAGATCATCAGCGATCCGCTTGACGCTACCAGTGGGCAATGAGTGCTTTATCTTCCGTAATTCTTCAAATGTAATGTACATGGCAACGAAGTTTTTCTTGATTGGAAAGTTAAGCCATTGTGAAGGGATACCAAAACTTTTTAAGGGAAAAAAGTGAATTCTAATCACCTTTCCACCGATCTGGCGGGGGCCATCGAAATTGCTCCTCCGGGGAAGCTTGAAAAACAGCTTTGTCGACCACTTATCGGATCAGGGTGACTTCACCACGTTCCAATCTTGTGGTTGGAATACCGCATGCATCAAAGGTCATTTCAATGCGATAGACATAACTCTCCGAGGGGAGGTTCTCATCTTGGTATCGGCCATCCCAGCCCTTCATGGGGTCACGGGTTTGGAACACCTCTTTTCCCCATCTGGAGTGAATGGTCATTTGATAATCGGACACAGGGACGCGTAGCAAAGGCTTGAAGTCATCATTCGTCCCATCCTGGTTCGGGGTAAAGACATTGGGAATCGCATAAAAGGTATCGGTGGCTACGAGCATCGAATTGATTTCGACGGTGGTCTCGATGGTATCCCGAGCATTGGCAGCCAGGATCCGGGTCGTGACCGGGCCCTGCCAGGTGATCGAATCACCGGTGCCCAGGAAGACCGTGTCTGCCTCGATGGCATACCAGTCCATGCCAAACGCACCCTGGCAATCCATATGGTTGGTGAGGTGGAGAACGACAGGCACATTGGGACAAACGGCTTCAGCCGGGAGGATTCTGGGTATGGGGCGAATTTGAAGATCATCGACATAGTAATAGGCATATCCACCACCCCCGTTCTGAAGGTCGATGACCTCGGTGCCTTTGGGCGAGGCGATCGTGGTCATATTGCCAATGATCAGCCCGTTTGCAGTAGCGTCTGCCTGGAACGGAAGGTGCACCTGCTGATAGGTCATCTGGTCCAGCGGTTTTGACGGATCGGGATCTTGTATCACCAACAGGTTGGATGCATCCGGAGATACAGAAGGGCCGGTCGTGGAGTAGGTCGTATCCGTCAACCACACAAAGAAGGAGTGGCCTGCCTGGCCTGATCCTTCGGCCAGTTGATAAGCCAGGCTCAACTCGTACGATTCCCCCTTGATCACCGGTATACACAAAGCATAGAACGGGTTTTCCATTTTCGGACTGATAAAGAAACCACCATGGGCATCACCGGAATAGGGTTGATCACAACGGTGATCTGCAGAGCCGTTGGCCGAGGCAATGCCGGGAGGATTGACCGGATTCAGGGGAGGGGGGGTGTACCCGAAAGGGTAGAGTTCACGAAAACACAGATCATTCGGATCCGGGACACTCGGTTGGGGTGTGAAATCTTCATGGTCACCATTGCGCAAGAGGGTTTGCGCCGGGAGGGTCAATGCAGTGCAAATGAAGAGGGATGCCAGGAGGACAGTGAGCGTAGATGCGTGTTTCATATGGAGATTTCGCCTTGGAGATAGGTATAACATTTGCCTTTCAGTACCACTCTTTCCTTGTCGAGCGTGCATTGAATGGACGCCCCTCTCGGGGAGGCCTGGAAAGCGGAGAGTTGAGCCAGGCCCTTGCGGTCTGCCCAGAATGAGGTCAGAGTCGTATGCGCCGATCCGGTCGCAGGATCCTCCTGGATCCCACTTTGCGGGTAAAAGCAACGGCTGATGAAATCATATTTATGATCCGGAGCGGTCACGATCAGCCCCCGGCTCTTCAACCGGCCGATCAGGGCATAATCCGGTTGGAGTTGGCGGAGGATTTCCGGGTCTTCAATGAGGGCCAGAAAATCATCCCGCCCTTTCCAGAATTCAACGACGTCGACACCCAGCGCATCGAACATGAACGGAGGAATGTCATAGGCCTTGAGTTCGTCCGCGGGCAGATCCAGGGCATATCCGTCTTCCTGGCATTCGACATGCAGCCATCCACTTCTGGACCAGAACCGGATCCGGGTCTCTTCCTCCTCCAGATGATGGCGGAGAACATGGGCACTTGCCATGGTGGCATGCCCGCACAGGTTGACTTCGACCGTTGGGGTGAACCAACGGATGTGATAGGCACCCTTGATGGGGAGGATGAATGCAGTCTCGGCCTGGTTGTTTTCCTGGGCGATCTTTTGCATCAGATCATCTTTCGGCCATTCACTCACCGGAATAACGGCAGCAGGATTGCCGGTAAACAGTCCGGTGGCAAAAGCATCAACGGCATAAATGGGCAACTCCATTGACAAGGTTTGCTGCAAAGTAAGAAATTCATTCTCTCTTGACTGTCGACACTGCTTCTCGGGGATTTCTAACCAAGCGTCGAACCGGTCAGCGACAGAGTTGTTACTTTTGTCATTCGATATGACTATGCAGCACACACCATCCCTCCAGGCCATTCTTTCTGACGCATCACTGGATCCGTCCCTGGCGGCCATCGCCACCAAAGTTGCCACCGGCAAGCGCATCTCAGATGAAGATTGCCTGGTCCTGTATGAAAAAGGGGAGCTCGGATATCTGGGCGCCCTGGCCAATCACATCCGGGAGGAAAAACATGGTTCCCGGACATACTTCAATCGCAATTTCCATATTGAACCCACCAACGTCTGCATCTATACGTGTAATTTCTGTTCCTATTCAAGGCTGATCAAACAGCGGGAAGAAGGTTGGGAATACTCCATGGACGATATGATGGACATGGTCAGGGCCTATGATGGTCAACCGGTGACCGAGGTCCACATTGTCGGAGGGGTGATGCCACAGTACAACCTGGCGTTCTATACAGAGCTGTTCAGCAAGATCCGCGCCCACCGCCCTGACCTGCACATCAAAGGACTGACGCCGGTGGAATACTATTACATTTTCAAAAAGGGGAAGGTCAGCTATGAAGAGGGATTCAAGCAGTTGATCGAAGCGGGCCTGGACTCCATGCCCGGAGGCGGGGCAGAGATCTTCCACCCGGAAATTCGGGAGCAGATCGCCTCCGACAAATGTACCGGAGAGCAATGGCTGGATATTCACCGGGTCTGGCACCAGCTGGGAAAGCGGAGCAATGCCACCATCCTTTACGGCCATATCGAGACGTTTGCCCACCGGGTTCATCATATGTCCCTGTTGCGGGAGCTGCAGGATGAGACCGGAGGGTTCCAAACGTTTATCCCCCTTAAATTCCGGAACCAGGAAAATCAGATGTCCCATATTCCCGAGGTCACCACGGTGGAGGATCTGCGGAATTATGCGATCAGCCGGATCTATCTCGACAATTTCGATCATCTCAAGGCCTATTGGCCGATGATCGGACGGACAGTGGCCCAGATGTCCCTGGCCTTCGGTGTGGATGATATAGACGGGACCATCGATGATACCACCAAGATCTATTCGATGGCCGGTTCAGAAGAGCAGAATCCGGCGCTCTCGACACAGGACCTGGTTCAGTTGATCAAAGCGGTCAACCGCCAACCCCTGGAACGGGATACCTTGTATGAGGTCATTCAGGACTATACGGATCATGTGTTTGCTGATGAAGTCGTCTATCGCGGATATACCGCACTCCCCGTTGTCCAGTCCTGATGCAGAAAGAGATCTTCATTATTCGACATGGTGAGACGGAATTGAACCGCCAGGGCATTGTCCAGGGGTGTGGTGTCGATCCGTCGCTCAACGCAACCGGACAGGCACAGGCGGATGCCTTCTATGCTCGTTATCAGGATGTGCCATTCGAGCTGGTGATGACGTCCCGCTTGCGCAGATCCCGGGAAACCGTACAAGCCTTCATTAAAAAGCCCTTGCCCTGGGTCGAACGGGAGGAGATCAACGAGATCTCATGGGGTGTTCACGAAGGCAAGCCGAGTGAACCCCATATGATCAAAGCCTATCAACGGATGATCGGCGCCTGGGCTGCAGGAGATCTGGATGCACGGTTGGAGCAGGGAGAGAGCGCTGGTGAAATGATCGCCCGCATCGACAGCTTCCTGGAAGAGTTGAAATCCAGAAGCGAGAAGCACATTCTCGTCTGTACACATGGCCGGGCCCTGCGCTGCATGATCACGCGGATCCAGAATGATCCGGTGGCGGCTATGGAAACAGTGCCGCATGCCAATACAGGACTGTACCAGGTCCGTTGGGATGGCCGGGATTTTCATATCCATCAATACAATGACACCAGACATCTATAGTATGCGTGGACAACATCGTCTGGTTCTGGTCAACTACCTCAACACCCTGCCCTTGCTGGCCGGTTTACATGCCCGGCTGGATCAGGAGGTGGACCTCCTATTGGCCCATCCGGCGGATTGCGCAAAAACCTTGTTTGCGGGTGATGCCCATATCGGCTTGATCCCGGTAGGTGCCCTGATCCAACAGCCGCAATGGCAGCGGGTCAGCCACTTTGGGATCGGATGCGACGGACCAGTGGCTACAGTTTGCCTCTTCGGGCAGACCCCTGTCGAGGAATGGGATCAGGTCATCCTGGACTACCAATCCAGGACATCTGTACTCCTGGCCCGCATCCTGCTGGCAGATCACTGGAAAGTGGCTCCCCGTTTTCAAGCTGCACAACCGGGGTTTGAAACGTCGTTTACCGGAAGAACAGGCGGTTTGATCATCGGTGATCGCGCTATTGAGGCCCGGGAGACCTATCCGTATTGTTACGACCTGGGGTTGGCCTGGAAAGAAATGACAGGACTGCCTTTTGTCTTTGCATTATGGGCGTCCCTGCAGTCTGTCGATCCGGATTTCGAACAGGCCCTGGATCAGGCGTTTGAAGCGGGATTGGCGCAGATACCCCGGATTGCCGCCCGGGAGCAAAGCCGGTATGCGCACTTCGATCTGACGCACTACTTTCAGCAGAATATCCGATACCGATTGGAGCCGTCTTTGCTCATGGGGATGGATCATTTTTTTGAGCGGGCTCGAAAGCTCACCTGAATCATTGCTGTTCCAGCAAGGCCGTGGTCAGTCCTTCAGCCAACCATTTTGCCAGGGCTTCCCGATTGTCTGTGATCACCAGCCTTCGCTGGTCTTCCGGATTTCGAATATTGGCCAACTCAATATACACGGCCTGGGGGCTGGTTTCACGAAGGGTATACAGGTCTCGTGATGTCACCGTGCCGTGATAATCCCGACTGCTCTGATGGATGCCATATTTTCGCTTGAAGGTCCGATGTAGTTCTTCGGCGATCGCCTTGCCACCCTTGCTCCCTTTCAGGTGATAGAAGAAGACATCGCGTCTCAATCCGCGGTTGTTGGAGTCGACATGAATTTCCACGGTCGTCTGAGAGCGGATGCCTTGCTTTTTATGTTTTTCATAATACCGGTTGACAGTGGCGGTCCGCTGGTACAATCGTTCTTTCTGATTGAGGGGGATGACCTGATCACCCAGGACGGTCTCGTCTGAATCGCAGGGCAGGAATGCCTCATCCCGAATGCCATCGTTATCATCCCGGACGATCATGTACACCAGGGCACCGCGTTCGATGAGCTGCCGGGTCAGGCGAAGGCAAACGTCATAGGCATATTCATCCTCACAAAGGGTGTGACTGCTTCGTTTTCCGATCGCTCCAGGATCAGGGCCACCATGACCACTGATCACATAGATGACCTGTCCGGCCAGTTCCGAAGATCTTTTGTCAACCTTGCTATAGGCCGGCCCGAAAATGGCATATCCACCGTCCCGGTTCTCGGCCACATCGGGGGGTAAATCGACCTTGGTCTCGGTGATCTCTGTCAGACAATTGAGGAAGTGAAAGGGGAGCCACAGGTCCCTGTCCTGTTCATACGCTTCTTTCCGACGACCCTTTGCCTGCGCGTCCCGATTGTATTGCTGGATCTGGACCGCCAGGTCAAAATCAGTGATGCCGATCGTGGAACGGATGCTCCTGCCATTGTATTCAAACCGACGGATGGGCAAGAGATAGTCCTTGCCATTGAGCAGGCCATCCGTCTTTTCCATCTGATTGAGTCTGTAGAATTCCTCCACGTTGCAGGAATAAGCCTCCAGGTCATATCGCCTCAACAGGGATAACACCCCGTCACCCCGTTCCGCCCTGGTAACGAGATAACTGGTCTCACGCTGGGCCGGCAGAAGGACGGCAAGGAGGAGGAGCGGTAATAGGACGAGTGATCGCACGACGTAAAGGTATATGTTTCAGAAAAGGACTGGTTACACTTTCACCAATCTGTCTGTCGAAATGATTTTAGTCTA
>JAUIEA010000011.1 GCA_030429045.1 Bacteroidia bacterium
CATTTCTCGCACCGTGTTCAATCGCTGGATCTGGGATTCCCGGACAGCAGAATTGTCCACTTCCAGGATATTGAAATCCGGCTTTTCGTCTGTCCTGAACTGGTTGACCCCGACAATGTGATCCTGCCCGCTGTCTATCCGGGCCTGCTTACGGGCCGCTGCCTGTTCGATCCGCATCTTCGGAACACCCTTTTCCAGCGCTTTGGTCATCCCGCCCAGTTCTTCCACTTCCCGGATGTGGGCCAGGGCGCGTTCGACCAATTGCTGCGTGAGGGATTCGACATAGTACGACCCACCCAGCGGATCGACCACCCGAGTGATCCCGATGGACTGTTGCATGAACTTCTGGGTGTCCCTGGCAATCCGCGCTGAATAATCTGTCGGCAGGGCAATGGCTTCATCCAGGGAGTTGGTATGCAGTGATTGTGTTCCGCCCTGAACCGCTGCCATGGCTTCCAGGCAGGTCCTGGCAATATTGTTATAGGGGTCCTGTTCGGTCAGGCTCCAGCCCGATGTCTGGCAATGGGTTCGCAGGGCCATGGATTTCTGGGAGGAAGAGCCAAATTGCCGGACAATGCTCGCCCAGAGCAACCGTCCGGCCCGCATCTTGGCCACCTCCATCAGATGATGCATGCCGATCCCCCAGAAAAAGGAAATGCGGGGAGCAAAATCATCCAGGGCCAGCCCGGAGGCGATCCCGGTACGCAAGTACTCGATCCCGTCTGCCAGGGTATAGGCCAGCTCAAGATCGGCAGGAGCACCGGCTTCATGCATATGATAGCCGGAAATACTGATCGAGTTGAATTTGGGCATTCTCCGGCTGGTATATCCGAAGATGTCCCCGATGATCCTCATACTCGGTGCCGGCGGATAGATATAGGTATTCCGCACCATGAACTCCTTGAGGATATCATTCTGGATGGTCCCACTGAGCAGTTCGGGAGGCACACCCTGCTCTTCCGCAGCCACGATATAGAAGGCGAGGATGGGAATCACAGCTCCGTTCATCGTCATGGAGACCGACATCTCCCCGAGGGGGATTTGATCAAAAAGGATGATCATATCCTCTACGGAATCGATAGCCACGCCGGCTTTGCCGACATCACCCACTACCCGCGGATGGTCTGAATCATATCCCCGATGGGTGGCCAGGTCAAAGGCTACTGACAAGCCCTTTTGTCCGGCCGCCAGGTTGCGTCGATAGAAGGCATTACTCTCCTCGGCAGTGGAAAAACCGGCATATTGCCGGATCGTCCAGGGTCGAACAGCATACATGGATGCATAGGGACCCCTGAGATAGGGCGCCTGACCGGCCCCGAAGGCGGCCATCTCCTGCCGGGGGACATCCTCAGGCATATATGTGGCCTGAACCCCGATTCCTTCAGCCGTCATCCATGGGGCTTCTTCCCGGATGGGCGTTGGTCTGCGGAGGAGATAGGGGTCAAATGGAATCTTGGTGAACGACACGTTTTCGGGTTGGGTAACGCCCCAATTTACGGGCCTTCACCGGAGATTTCCCAATCCTGTGTCGAAATAACCCTGGGGTGGTGACCTTTGTGTCCTCGATCGTCCAACCAGGATCGATCACTGCTGCATTCATCCTACCTTTGACGCATGGTCCACTTTGAACGCCATACCCTTTCCAACGGTCTTCGGGTGATTATCCATCGGGACCCCAGTACACCCATTGCCGTCCTGAATGTGCTGTATAATGCCGGTTCACGAGTGGAATCGCCCCATCGAACAGGTCTGGCGCACCTCTTTGAGCATCTGATGTTCAGCCAGTCCCGGCATGTCCATGACTTTGACGAAGCCATTCAGCATGCAGGAGGAGATTGCAATGCCTTCACCAATACCGATATCACCAATTTCTATGACATGATCCCGGTGGAAAACCTGGAGACGGCCTTTTGGCTGGAGTCAGACCGGATGATGGGATTGAAGTTTTCGCAAGAGGAGCTGGATATCCAGAAAAAGGTGGTGATCGAAGAATTCAAGGAAACCTCCCTGGACCAGCCCTATGGCAACCTGTGGCACCTGATGGCCGATTCGGTTTACAAGGAACACCCCTACCGATGGCCGACCATCGGGCTGACCCCGGATCATATAGCCAATGTATCTCTCCAGGAGGTCAAGGCCTTTTTTCACCACTGGTACCGGCCCAATAATGCCATTGTTTGCGTTGCCGGCGATGTGGATCCCCAAAAGGTACTCGGCCGGATCGAAGCGTGGTTTGGTCAGATCCCCTCTGGGCCAGAACACGACTTGCCCGCGTTTCAGGAACCCGTCCAGACACATCGGCGGGAGATTGTGCGTCGGGATGCCGTACCGCTGCCTGCTCTGTATATGGGCTTTCAATGCCCCGGACGGCTGGAACCCGGGTACTATGCCGCGGACCTGATCACGGATATCCTGGCCAATGGACCGTCTTCCAGATTGTACAGGCGGCTGGTCATGGACCGGGAATTGTTCAGCCATATCGATTGCTATCAAACCGGAACCCTCGATCCCGGGGTCATCATGATCGAAGCCAAACCCGCACCCGGACTGGGGCTGGAAGAAGCCGAAGACATTATCTGGAAGGAACTGGAAGACCTGGCCACCACCCCCATCCCGGAACGGGAACTGGAAAAGATCAAGAACAAGAATGAAGCCGCCATTGCCTTTTCCGAGGTGGCCATCGTGCACAAGGCCATGAATCTGGCTCATTGTGAATGGCTGGGAAAACCCGATCTGATCAATCAGGAGATCGAACACTATCGTGCTGTTTCACTCGGGGATGTGCGGGATACGGCTGCCGATCTCTTCCAAAAGCAACGGGCCAACCTGGTTTTCTACCACCCTTGACGGCAGGGTGTATGACCTCAAGCCGACAATTCCTGTTTTAATTTGGGATTTCAACTAAAAAGTACAGCCAGCTGGAGAGCAATCGCTATTTTTGTTAGATATCCTTCCATCAAAGCCCTTATTCGTTATGAAGAAACTATTACTCCTCTTATTCCTCGCATCGACCTTTTCTGTGGCAAATGCACAGATCAGTATCATCTACTACGAGGATTTTTCCAATGGAATGCCTGCAGACTTCAGTCTGTATGATGTAGATGGCAACACGCCATTCTATACTGTATTCCAGGGTGCAGATCCATGGATCGTCCTGCCGACATTTGCAGATGCAGCCATCAGCACTTCCTATTATTCACCAGCAGCAGCCTCCGATGACTGGATGGTGACCGGGAAGATCGATGTACCGGCCCCTTCTGTGCCGGAAAACAAGGTGTTGGCCTCCTGGTTTGGTGCCTGCACCAATGCAACCTATCCCGATGGATATTCCGTGTACATTTCCACCACTGGAAACACGGTTGCAGATTTTACAGACATGGTGTACACCACAGCAAACGCAACTGTTGCCGGATCCGCCCAGAGTTATGACCTTTCTACCTATGCCGGTCAGTCCATCTGGATCGCCTTTCGCAATACTTCCTTTGATGGTGACATCCTCATGATCGACGATATCCTTGTCGGTGAATTTGCACCACGTGATATCTCTGCTGTCGATATTACCAACCGTGGATACAATCCCGAAGGCAATCTTCCCCTCAAGCTGGAGGTCTTCAATGTCGGTCATGAAACCATTACCGATGTGGAGATCAACTATACCATTGATGGAGGAACTGCGGTGACCGCTACGGCAACAGGCTTGAACATCAAGCCCTTCACAAGCGGAGTGATCACCCACCCCACCCCCTGGGACGCAGACGGTGGACTTCATGAGGTGGAGATGTCCGTGAGTATGATCAACGGCGCAGAAGATGCCAATCCGATGAACAATGACATCAATCTGGAGACCTCCATCTATTCTTCAGCCAACACGGTGGGTCGGAAGGTTATGACAGAAACCTATACCAGCTCTACTTGCGCGCCCTGCCAGCCGGGAAATGCAAAACTGCACGGTATTCTGAATGGTCTCACTCCTGCCGAATATCCAGTTGTCCTGAAATGGCAACAGAACTTCCCGGGCACAGGTGATCCATATTGCACGGATGAGACAGTCAACCGTCGTCAGGTGTATGGCATCAATGCCATTCCCGACACTCGCGTAGATGGTGATTACTGGTTCGGCAACACCAACAACATCACCAAGAATAATATCGTCGGTGGATCAAGCCGCGCAGGATTGGTCGAATTCGAAGCGACTTATTCTGTTGATGAGGAAAATCAGACGGTGAACATCAAAGGAAAGATGACACCCAAGACCCCAACTCTCTTTGGTACCCGTCTGATGATGGTCATCAAGGAGAAGGAAACCACGATGAACAAGAAGTCCAACGGCGAAAATGAGTTTCTCGATGTGGTAAAAAAGGTCATCAACGGCCTGGATGGAACGGATGTTGGCGGTTTAGCTGTCGACGAAGAATTTACATTTGATGTGACCTATGAATTCATGGGTGACTACCGTCTTCCGATCGATGGTCAGGCAGTCAACCGCATCAATCACGATATCGAACATTCCGTTGAAGATTTCGGCGACCTCTCAGTCTCGCTCTGGTTGGAGTATCCTCGCGATGAGTATATCCTGAATGCCGCAGATGCGGAGCTTGAAACCGTCAGCACGGATGCTCCGGTGGCGTTGTCCAACTTCGAGATCTTCCCGAATCCAGTGGCCAATGAATTCCAGGTATCTCTAGACCTGCAAGAAAGTCTGGATTGCAACATTATGCTCTACAGCAGCGATGGAAAAGCAGCTTTGTCTGTCTTTAACGGCACCCTGACCCAGGGATCACACAAGATCGGAGCGGTTGTTCGCGATCTGGCTGCCGGTACTTATTTCCTCCACCTGCGTTCAGCTGATGGTGTGAGTATTCAAACCGTACAGGTCAATCGATAAGTTGATCGATAGACATCGTACATCAAAAAAGAGGCTGACCTTGTGGTCAGCCTCTTTTTTTTATGCCTCGCCAAAAGCGATAAGCAATGCTCAATTGAGGCCATTCCGTAGCAATCCAAATGGGATTCCGATCAAAGCAGACCCCGATCGTGACATGAGTTGGTCAGGACTCGGAAGTTGTTGCAAATCCGCCGTGTCGCTGGGACCAGTAAAGCACATGATCGATTTGGTCGCGATCCAGTACACCGTATACAGAGCCACCTTCATCCAGGACAACCAGCAAGGCATGTGGGTCGCGTTGAAAGTACGGGAAGAGGTCTGTCAAGGGTGCATCCCTTCGCACCATTCCGCTGATTGGTTTAGCCACGTATGAGACAGACAATCCACTATGTCCGCTGGCCCTGGCCTTGAGGAGTTCATGCGCACGTACATACTGGGTGATCTGGCCATGGCCTTCATCCAGGGGGAAATGGGTCTCCAGACTGTGTTGCAGCATCAGGATAGCTTCTGAGATCAGCGTATCACTGCGAAGACGGGTCATCAGGCGCCGAGTCACCTGACCGGCCGTAAACTGGCGATAAAGATGGTCGCTCTTGACCATTTTCAGTTCCTGGGTAGCCATGAAATAGACAAACAGACCGATCAGACCCAGAAAGAGTTCTTCCTGCCAGATGGCAAAGATCATAAAGAGAATGGCCAATCCACGCCCGATCCCGGCAGCATAGTTAGTCGCCTTCAGTCGTCCCATTCGCAAGGCCAGCAGGGACCGCAAAACACGTCCTCCATCCATGGGAAAAGCCGGGATCATATTGAACAGGACCAGGTAGAGGTTCATCCAGAACAGGAGCGGCACAAAATTTCCGATCCAGAACACAGCTGTTTCAGATTCGCCCTGGATACTCACTCCGCGAGGGAGAAAAAGCCAGGCGATCATTCCCAGGAATATGGCTATGACAATATTTACGGCCGGGCCAGCGAGTGCTACCCACAATTCCTGGGTCGGCTTTTCGGGGATCTTGTGCAGTCGGGCCACCCCGCCAATAGGTGATAGAATGATATCCCGGGTGGCGATGCCAAAGCGTTTTGCCGTCAGGGCATGGCCAAATTCATGCAGGACAACACATGCAAACAAACTGAGGATCAGCAGACCCAGGACGCCGATGGCCGGCCAGTCCATCCCATACCGGGTACCCGTATACCACACCCACAACAAGAGCAATCCAAAACTCCAATGGATGCGAACCGGAATGCCCCGAAAGGTAAAGATCAATATAGAACCTCGTTCAGCCATTGAGGTAGTTAAAACCGGAACTCACCGGCTAGACGACACCCACATAGGGGCTTCCCGACAAAATGCTGCGGGAAATGACCAGTCGCTGGATCTCGGATGTCCCTTCATAGATCTGCGTGATCTTGGCATCACGCATCAAGCGCTCGACGTGATATTCCTTGACATACCCATACCCCCCATGGACCTGGACCGCCTCCGTAGCGGTGCGCATGGCCATTTCCGAGGCGAATACCTTTGCCATTGAGCTGGCCGTATCATAATCCTTTCCCTGGTCCTTGAGCCAGGCAGACCGGTAAACGAGTAGGCGTGCAGCTTCGACCTCGGTGGCCATATCCGCCAGTTTGAAGGCGATGGCCTGATGCTGGCTGATCGGCTTGCCAAAGGCTTCACGCTCCTGGGCATAGGCCAGAGCCAGCTCGTACGCACCTGCCCCGATTCCCAATGCCTGGGCAGCGATCCCTATTCGACCACCCGACAATACCTTCATTGCGAATTTGAATCCAAAGCCATCTTCACCGATCCGGTTGGCCTTGGGGACCACCACATCTGTATACATGATGGTATGAGTATCTGACGCGCGAATGCCCAACTTGTCCTCTTTGGCACCTACCGTCACACCCTTCCAGTCGGTTTCGACGATAAAGGCATTGATCCCGCGATGGCCCTTCTCTGCATCTGTTTGGGCGATCACCAGGTGCACGTTTGAGGTCCCTCCGTTGGTGATCCAGTTCTTTGTTCCGTTGAGTAGATAATGGTCACCCATGTCTACAGCCGTCGTGCGCTGACTGGTCGCGTCACTGCCCGCTTCAGGCTCTGACAGACAGAATGCACCGATCCACTCACCTGTGGCCAGTTTGGTGAGATAGTTCTGTTTCTGATCCTCGGTACCAAAGGTCTCCAGGCCCCAGCACACCAGGGAGTTGTTGACTGACATGATGACCGAGCAGGATGCGTCCACCTTGGAGATCTCTTCCATGGCCAGGACATAGGACACGGAGTCCATCCCTCCACCTCCATAAGCGGGATCAACCATCATGCCCAAGAATCCGAGTTCGGCCATTTTACGCACCTCCTCTTTTGGATACCGCATCTCACGATCGCGATCAATAACTCCGGGAAGAAGTTCTTTCTGGGCAAATTCTCGGGCAGCTTCCTGGACGGCCAGCTGTTCTTCGGTCAGGTTGAATACCATGATAGTTCTATTTCAAAAGTGGAGTACAAAGATAGGCCTTCCGGATGAACCCGTTTGCATTTCAAAACGAGAACCCTTTCTCCGGATCGCCATTATCTGGCAGAGCCGCCAACCCGCTCCAGGAGCGTTCGAAAGGCCACGAATTTGCCCTCATATCGTTCGCGATGTGACAACTGGAGCGCCGGCGCATGATCTGCCTGATACACGGCCAGTTCATCCAATCCCGGACAGAGATACTGCACCGCATAGGTGCAGACTTCCGGCTTATCATCCATCAGGCGAAGCAATTGGTATTCGGTGAACAGTCCCGTATCCATGACCTCCGGGATATGGGTCTGTTGCATCCATTCCAGCCAGTCAGTCACGATCTCCTGATCCAGCTGGATGGTCACATTATAGATGAGCATATCAATTCAGTTGACGACTATTGCAATTTATCCCCTCTCAGATAGCGAAATCTCTTTCGCGCATCTACGGCAAAGGTACTGCCTGAATAATCGGTAAAGATCCGTTCATACATGTTCATGGCCTGTTCCGGATCGGCCAGGGGGCCTTCATACAACCGCCCCAGTTCGAAGAGGGCATTATCTGCGCGGATCTCTTCCGGAAACTCTTCAACGATCCGTTTCAGGACAGTCTCCGCTCTGTTCCACTCACGGTCCTTGATGTAGATCTTGCTCTTCAGGTAGAGGACATCGTCCTCCAGGGAATGGAATGGATACGTAGCCACAAGGCTGTCCAGTTTGACCAGGGCATCCGGATGCCGGTTTTGGAAGACCAGCATTTCTGCATCTGCATAGGCAGCCATGGCCAGGGTGGTGGTATCCAGGCCGAGGTTGTCCATGATGAATACGGATAGGTCCAGCGCATCATTCGCGATCAGCTTGGATGTGGAGGCCTTCAGGATATCAAACTGGGCCTGCGCCCATTGAAAATCACCGTTATAGTAGGACAACTTGGCATTTCGATAGCGGGCTTCATGGCCCAGTGCATCGTCTTTATAGAGCTTGTCTACCTGTGAATACAACAGGGTCGCCTCCCAGATCTCACCTTCCATCAGATAGTAATCTCCCAATTGCAATTTAGCCCGGGACTGCAGATCCTGTTCCATCCCGGGAAGGGCAACAACCTCTTTCAAGAGTTCTATTGCCTTTGGCAGGTCCTGGAGGTACAGGGCCTCCAGTTCTGCTTGTTCCATGATCAGCGGGGCGATCAGACGGTTCCGATTGTCGCCGGTCAGGAATTGCTCATATTCGGCCTCCAGGTCCAACAGGTCCTGACGGGTATAGGTGGGTGATTGGACCAGTCGACGCCGCTTTGCATTCAGGAGTTGTTTCTTGGCCTCGTAATAATAGATCGAACCCGGTCCTTTCTGATCGATCAGATATTGAAAGGCCTCAATGGCAGGATCAAAGTCTTGCTCGTTGGCAGCGATCTGTCCCAGATGAAAGATCCGGTTCCCGTTTTCACCCAGCTTGAGGTCCAGGGCCTTGGTCTGCCGCAGGGCATTCCGATAATCCTTTTTCTGGAGAAAGGTCCAGGTCAGTAACTCGATCATCGAGACATCATCCGGGTCCTCATTTATCCTGCCATACAACTGCGCCTGCAATTCGTCCATGAACTCCTCCGGGAGGTAGCGCTGGATGTTCATCTGGATCTTCCCCTGTTGCCTTGGATTCGCAGCGAGATATTGCAGATAGTAGGTGATCATACTGGGGAAATCACCAGCCTGCAACTGGAGATTGCCCTGGTACTCGGCAAAGATGGCCGGTTGATTGAGCAGTTGTGCGCCCTTGGTATAGACCTCCATGGCCAGGTCGTACTTCTGATCTCTGGTCAGGGCATTGCCCAGCAGAATGATCTGGTACTGATCGGCTGGCATTTCACGTATGGCCGTCTGGTACTGTTGCTCCGCCTCTTCATATCGCTCCTGGCTTTCGAGGAGTTTGCCCAGGCTGACGTAGAGCTTGACAGCACGGGAATTCTTTTTCAATTCACGCTTTAACACTCTCTCCCCTTCCTCAAACTGCTTCAACTTGAGCAGGCAATCCACATACCGATCAAAATAGTATTCACTACTGGTCTGGGCATCGTACAACCGCTGGAAGAGTTGACCTGCCTTCTCGTACTCTCCATTCTGATAGTACTGTTCGGCAAGCTTGGACTCCTGGGCCAGGATCGGGGCCAGAAGGAAAAAGAAGATGGCTAAAACGGATATGGCTTTCGACATGATGTGCAGACCTGAATCAATCACAAGGTAGAACGCAACAATCATGCAAAAGTTATATGACCATGATTTCCTCAGATCACTTCAGCTTGAACTTGACGGGCAGATTGAACATCACCCTGACCGGCTTTCCCCGTTGCTTGCCCGGCGTCCATCGCTTTCCGTCTGTATTCATGAGCTCGACAACCCGCAATGCTTCATCTCCACAGCCTCCGCCGATCTCGCGAACGATCTTGGCTTCTTTCACCCGGCCATCCTTTTCGACGACAAAGGAGATCACGACTGTGCCTTCTACCCCGTTTTCCCGAGCAATCGTAGGATATTCGATGTTCTTATAGATGAATTCCAACAACTTTTCCTTTGCACATTCCTCCTTCTCCTTCTTGCTGCCCAGGTCTTCACAGCCGGGGAACCGGGGCATGTCTTCAGCAATGACAAAGATCTCTTCCTCCTTGGGTGGAGGCGGGGGCGGTGGTGGAGGTGGTGCTGCCTGGGTTTGGACTGGCTCGGGCGCATGCACTTCAGTTTCCCGGTCAATACTCTGATCGACAAATTCAGGTTGGTCCAGATCCTCAATGAACTCTTCCGGAACTTCCTGGATAACCGGGGGCGGGGGCGGCGGAGGCGGAGGCGGGGGTTCTGCGGATCTTGGCACCTCCATGGTGATATCCTCAGCCAGGTCCAGTGCATTGTCCGGAATGAACACCTCTCGTTCATAGGTGGTCCAGTTCAAGGCGGCCACCACAATGAACAAGGTGGCGAGTAACCCATATCGCAGGAAGCTCTGGCTGTATCTGAACGTGTCCACTTCGGGAAATTTACTCCGCCCCAGAAGCAGGTTGCGTTCTTTCCGAAAGCGGTACCGGGTCTTCAGGACTTCCCGGTCATAATGATTCAACCGATAGCGAAAGAAAAGGATGATCCCGATGGTCAGAAGAAATATTCCTCCAATCAGGACTAATGTCATGTTGCTGGTGAAGGAGACGTTCATGATCCGTGCATTTGGTATTCCAATGTACCTCAGGATCAAGTGAAACGTCGATGACATCGGTCAGCCTGTATACTGCTTTCCATTCGTGTGAAATGTGATCACCATCCCGCCCGGCATGAGGCAAAACAACCTCCTTCTTCCACGTCCAGGTAATAAATTCGGCCTTTACCGGAGTGAGAAAGCCTGTCTGGACTAGTGCAGCCTGAATTTGACAGGTAGGTTGAATTGGACCCGGACGGGTCTGCCCAGCTGCCGGCCGGCAATCCATCTGAGTCCTTTGGCATTCATCAGTTCGATGACCCTCAAGGCTTCCTGGCCACACCCGCCACCGATCTCCCGAACCACTTTTGCAGACTGAACAGACCCGTCCGTTTCGACAATGAAGGAAACGACCGTCGTGCCTTCAATGCCGTTCTTACTCGCCATTGCCGGATACTGGATATGACCATATATGAAGGCCAGCAGTGCCTGCCGGGCGCAGGCTTCCCTATCTTTTTTACTCGGCAGGTCCTCGCAGCCGGGAAAACGGGGCATGTCTTCTGCAACCACCCACAATCGATCCTCCTCATCCGGCATCACCGGCTGGACTACAGGTGTCAGACGGGCATCTCGGTTCGCCAATGCATCCCCGTTTTCAAGACTGGTGGAGATCACCTTTTCTACCGGGGGAAATTCCTCCTCCACCAGGGCTGTATGTATGTCCGTGTCGGGAATGATCTCACGCCATTCAACGGGAACCCTGGGGAGGGGTGGGCGCTTGTGAGTGGTCAGCGGAATATCTTCAAGATCCAGGATATCCACATAGTTCTCCTCTCCTGGCCGGGTGGAGGGTCGGTGCTCCGGATTGGTCCATTCCATCAGCCCATAGACGAAAACAATGGAAATCAATAACCCCATTTGAAAGAACAGGGCCCGATGTGCAAAGACATCTACTTGCGGGTATTGACGAAGACCAGGGTACACGTCCTGTTTTATGCCTGATTTTCTGACCCGTTGAAGGTGTTCGCTCCGAAACACCCTGTATCGATATTTAATGATGTGAATACACCCGAATACAATTGCGATCAAGCCGATGATCAAGCCTAAGGTGTGCAGTCCGGACATGCCCATGGTCACTGTTTTTGGAGGTGAAGAGGACACCTTCAACACCATTGGCAGATCAGAAGGGCCTTCTATCCAAATAGATGCATCTGAGCACGCGGATTGGCGGATGATGAAGGAAAAAGATGCGTAAACAGGCCGCGAACCATTGCCTGTTTACGCCCTCCTGACCACAATAAAAAAGGGTGGCCCGGAAGTACTTCCGGGCCACCCTTTACTCTTGATTTGTCGATCCCTTATTGAAGCTTGAACTTCACGGGCAGGTTAAACTGCACCCGAACCGGCTTTCCCCTCTGTTTCCCAGGAGTCCACTTCAGGCCTTTGGCATTCATCAGTTCGACGACGCGAAGTGCTTCCTGGCCACAACCGGCACCGATCTCACGGACCACTTTTGCCGCTTTTACAGAACCATCCTTTTCGACGACGAACGTCACCACCGCTGTTCCTTCAACCCCGTTTTCGCGGGCGATCGGCGGATACTTGATATTGGCATAAATGAACTCCAACATCTTCTGAGTCGCACAGGCTTCCTTTTCTTTCTTGCTGCTTTCATTTTCGCAACCCGGGAAACGCGGCATATCCTCGGCGATCACAAAGATCTCCTCTTCTTTTGGTGGGGGAGGAGGAGGTGGCGGAGGTGGTGGTGCAGAGGGCGGCGGTGCTTTAACCTCTTCCTCCTTGTCCAGGCTCTGATCGACAAACTCGGGCTGGTCCTCATCCTCGATCAACTCTTCCGGCACTTCTTCAATGACCGGTGGCGGAGGAGGTGGTGGAGGCGGAGGCGGTTCTGCGGTACGTGGCGGCTCGATCTCAATATCTTCTGCCATTTCCATCGCCCCTTCCGGAATATAGATCTGCTCTTCAAACGTCGTCCAGTTGAAAGCCAACAGGACGATCAAGAGGGATGTGAGCAGACTGAACTTCAAGAACGTATCACTCAAACGAAAGGCATCCACCTCGGGGTACTTCGTCCGGGTAGCTAACAGGTCAGACCGTTCACGCTGGGCATGTTGATCACGCAGATGCTGGATATCATACCCATTGAGCTTCCTTCTGAAAAAGAAGATCAGCCCGATGATAATGGCCAGTAGAACGACCAAGAGGATAATGACGGTGGTTCCTGAAAATGCCAGATCCATAGTCAACTTGTTTTTTTCACTAAGATAAAAATGCCATAGCTCGCAAAAGCGCCGATAATATTAGCAACAATATCCGGTACCTCAAAATATCGGTCCTGATGAATGGCCGACTGGAGGTATTCCAGAACGATGCCATACAGGCTCATGACCACCAGTCCGATGATCACCCATCGAACCGGCTGTGCTTTCTGCTCCAGCACCACCCATCGAATCCATAAACAGGACCAGCATCCATAAACAAAGGCATGTGCCAGTTTGTCCGTGCCGACCCAGGTCCAGATATCGATAGCCGGCAACGTTTTGCCGGGCAATAGTGACAGGACAGTGATCAGAGCCCCCCACAGCACCACTGGAAGGTTTGGCTGTCGAAGGAAAGATGCCATGAAATGGAAAAGTGGTGGTTGCCGGAGAAAAAAATTATCCGACCAGGTCCTGATAGGCTGCAGCGTCCATCAGGCCATCCAGCTCCTTGGGATCCGTCATTTCAATTTTGATGATCCAACCCTTGCCATAGGGATCCTCGTTGATCACGGCCGGGTTGTCCCCTTCCTTTTCATCGATCTCCTCGTTGAAGGCCACGATCTTACCGCTGACCGGCATGAAGAGGTCGGATGTCGTTTTCACGGCTTCAACCGTACCGAAAACATCATCGATGCCAATGGTTTCGCCGACCGTATCGACTTCGACATAGACGATCTCCCCCAATTCGGATTGGGCAAATTCGGTGATACCGACCACGGCAGTGTTTCCTTCGACGAGGATCCATTCGTGTTCCTTGGTGTACTTCAGATTATCCGGATACTGCATATGTGCTTCTCGTATGAATGATGAAAGGTCCAAAAATAATCGAAAGGACCGTGGTTCACCCGTGGGGGTGGATGTTTTTTCGCTGATGGATCAGCTATTTTTGTTTTGGACGAACTCCTGGACCCACTCAATGGTCACTGATTTGGGTCGTTCAAGGGGGAGGCTCAACGCCCGGCTCCAACACAGTGCTGAGAGCACGCCCAACGCCCGGCTGACCCCGAAGAGAACGGTGTAGAAGCTGTATTGGTCCATTCCGTAGTGCACCAGGAGTGCGCCGGAGTGGGCGTCCACATTGGGCCATGGATTCTTCACCTTTCCCAGGGATTCCAGGATGGGCGGTACCACCTTGAACACTTTCCAGATGGTCTCGACGATCTCCGAGTTGGGGGTATACTTTTTGGCAAACTCCATTTGAGCGATAAACCGTGGATCCGGCTTGCGCAGGACGGCATGACCGTATCCCGGAATGACCTTCCCGGCGGAGAGGGTCGACTTGACATAATCCTCGATCTGCTTTTCGGTGGGTGCCGTCGTTCCCAGGGCGTCATTCATCTTGAAGACCCACTTGATCACTTCCTGGTTGGCCAACCCGTGCAACGGACCTGCCAACGCGTTCAGCCCCCCGGCCAGAGAGAGATAGGCATCGCTTAATGTCGATCCGATCAGGTGGGTGGTGTGCGCAGAGGCATTACCGCCCTCATGATCCGCATGGATGGTCAGATACAAGCGCATGAGACTGCGGAAGTCCGGCTTGTTGATGCCCAGCATATGCGCAAAATTACCCGCCCAGTCCAGGGAGATATCCGGTGCGATATGATCACCCTCAAAATAGGTGCGGCGATAGATATAAGCGGCCACGCGGGGAAGGCGTGCAATGAGGTTCATGGTGTCCTCGTAAGTCGCATCCCAGTATTCGTTGCGGTTCATGCCTTCCGCATATCGCCGGGCGAATACGCTGGTCTGCTGCATGGCCATGACCGCCGTAGACAGCTGAGTCATGGGGTGCGCATCCACCGACAGGGCATCAATGGTCTTGAACACATAGGCCGGCACATTGCTCCGGCGGGTCCATTGATCCGTCAGCCACCTCACTTCTTCTGAAGTCGGGATCTCTCCGACCAGCATCAGCCAGAACAGGCCCTCCGGAAGCGGTTCGTCATCGCCTTCAGCAGTAGGCAGAAGCTTGCTCAACTCGGGAATAGAATACCCCCGAAAACGGATGCCCTCCTGCGGATCCAGGGCCGAAGGCTCCCAGACCATCGCCTTGATGCCACGCATCCCCCCGAAAATCTGGCTCAGGTCCACAGTATCCACCTGTGTATCAGAATGATCCTTCAAAAGATCCTTCACCTCCTGTCCCAGTGCAGTCGCCTTCGCAATAAACTTTTCTTTGAGCTGATCCATGGCTTATCTATTTGTATCGAAACCCGCCAAACATCATTCGGTTGACGGATGGTCGGCAAAAATAGAATTTAACCATCATCTTTGCCACTGGATCTGATTATTTCCATGGTAGGACCTATCATTTATCAAAACAGGATCGACAGGTGCATTTGATCGAGGACATTCTGGTCAGTGATGATGTGCTGACCGAAGCTTTTGCCTGCGACCTGGAGGCCTGCAAGGGTGCCTGTTGCTGGAAAGGTGACTTTGGCGCACCCCTGGATCTGGAGGAAGTAGAAACACTACAGCGCATTCTCCCTGAAATTCAACGATTTCTCAGCCCGGCCGGACTATCGGTCATCCAATCCGAAGGTACCTCTGTCTACTTTGAGGATCTCGGCAAGCCGGGTACCCCGCTGATCGATGGTGGCCCCTGTGCCTATCTGACATTTGATCGTCTGGGGGTGGCCCAATGTGGTATCGAAAAGGCCTGGGAAGCAGGTGAGACCCAGTTTCGCAAACCCATCTCCTGCCACCTCTATCCGATCCGGGTCCTGGGCCATCCGGCAGCAGGTTATGAGGCCCTGAACTACGAACGATGGGAGATCTGCTCCGCTGCGTGCAGCCGGGGAAAGCAAACCCGGATGCCCCTGTATGTCTTTGCCCGGGAGGCGCTGGTTCGCAAATATGGAACATCCTTTTATGAGGCTCTTGCTGCCGCTGCGGCACATTTATCCGAAGAATCCACCGAATAGCCGGACTTCTTGAAACTTCCGCCTTCCGTTTTCGTATGAAAGGAGGATACCCTGGGATTGGATTATATGGTCCAAACCCATTACCTTTGCATGGCTTTTTTCAAAAAGGACATCTTATTTATTAAAATAATTTGAATACAAAAATTACCCCTTTCGTAAGGGCTTGCTATTCAAAGATTTATAATAAGACACTTTCGATCAAAGCACATACATTGATTTTTTTGAAATATCTAAATACTCGTTGATCTATGGGATTGATGAATACCATCCGGAAGAACCCAATCATTCTTCTGCTCTCTATCGGCCTGGCCATGGCCGGTTTCATCTTGATGGACATGATGACTTCCGGAGGCCCGCAGTCTGCAAATCAATTCACACTTGGCAAGGTTAATGGCCAACGAATTGACTGGCAGATCTTTAGCGATACAGAAAATCGATTGTTCGGAAATAGCGGCGCTGACGTTTTCCAACGCAAACAGCAGCTCTGGAACTATTTTGTCGAAAAGATCCTCATTGATGACATCGCCGATGACCTCGGCCTGGGTGTCGGAAAAGAAGAGCTGGTCGATCTTGAGTTCGGAACCAATCTGAGCCCGATCATTCAGCGGAACTTCATGGATCCCAATACCCGTCAGGTAGATCGACAGCAGCTCAACAGCCTGCGACAGGCCATTGACGCTGACCAGCTCCCACCTGACCTGCGCACCTTCTGGGCCGAACAGGAAAAAGAGATCGTCAAGGACCGCTTGCAATCCAAGATCGTCACCATGGTGGCCAAAGGCATGTATTTGCCAACCTGGCAGGCAGAGATGATGAACAAGGACCGCTCCACCCAAAGTGAGGTGGCGTATGTCCGCATCCCCTTCGATGTTGTCAGTGACAGCGAAGTCACCGTGACCGACGATGACCTCAATGCCTACCTGAAGCAACACCGCGCCAAATTCTATCAGGACGAAGAGTCCCGGGCGATCAGCTTTGTCAGTTTTGATGTCAAACCGACCGCAGAAGACTCTGCAGCCATCTACAATGATCTGGCAGAATTGGTTGGCCCCTTCAGGGAGTCCACCAACGACACCCTCTTCATTGAGAACAACTATGGCTTCATGGATGGAGCCTACTACCAGGATGACTTCTTTACGACCCCGGAGGCTGACACCCTGTTCAGCATGCCCGCAGGATCTGTATACGGACCCTTTGTCGAAAACGGACAATACCTGGTGGTAAAAATTCTAGATCGGATGATCGTTCCCGATTCAGTTCGGACACGTCACATCCTGATCCAGGCCAAAGATCCGGCGGCCATCGAACAGGCTCAAACCACGATCGACAGTCTGAAAGGCCTCGCTGAATCAGGCACCGTCTCGTTTGACACCCTGGCACTGCAATATGGCCAGGATGCCAGCCGGACCACAGGTGGCGACCTCGGATTTGCCGCTCAGGGAACCATGGTCAAGCCCTTTAATGACCTGATCTTCTATCAGGCCACTCCGGGCAAATACTACACTGTAACGACGCAGTTTGGAGTCCACCTGGTACAGGTCACCGATCGCAAGTTCATCGAAAACAAGGTCGGCCTTCGCATGGGTATCCTCAATGAGGCCATCATCCCATCCGAAACCACCCAGAAACGCGCCTACCAAAAGGCCCTTGAAGCGGTCAGTCAGTATCGCGACCTGGCCAGCCTGGAACAGGCCTCAACCGAAAACAGTGATCTGGTCGTCCAGACAACCGCTCCATTCCGTGCAAACGATTTTGCCCTCGGTGTCCTCGGACAAGGATCTTCCATTCGGGATATCATCCGCTGGGCCTTCAAGCAGGGTTCTGTGGGCAATATCTCTCCGGAGGTATATGCCTTTGAAGATGAACAGGCTGGATATACCAACAGGTATGTGGTCGCCGGCCTCTCTTCCATCCGCCCCGCAGGGGATGCAACACTCGAGTCAGCTCGTACCGACCTGGAGCTTCTGGTGCGCAACCAGGCCAAGGGAAAGAAGATCGCTGCTGACATCGGATCGAATACAGATCTGAACGGCCTGGCCCAAACCTATTCCACCAATGTGGACACGGCCAAGACGATGAGTTTTGCCAGCTCCTTCCTGACCGGGATCGGCAGTGAACCCAAGCTGATCGGCACAGTAGTGACCCTGGAAGTCGGTTCCACCTCGGCACCTATCGTAGGCAATAACGGCGTATACGTCGCCAAGGTGATCAGCCGTCCCGGAGATGTACCACCAGCGAACGTGGCCTTGATGCGGCAGTCGTTGAAGATGCAAAAGTCGAATTCGATCGGATTCCGATTTGTGGAATCCCTCCGCAAGGGAGCCAAGTTGGAAGACAACCGATCCAACTTCTTCTAAGGGATATTCATCCCTAAAAAAGCCGGAACAGGAATCTGTTCCGGCTTTTTTTTTGTCCCTGAGGATCGAAGACCATCTACCTGAAGATCGGGAGATCCGTCAGAACATTACTCCTGTTTTGCAGCGATCGACCGAATAGCCGCATAAAGGGCCTTTTCATCCCCTGGCCGGTACTTGCGCTTGTGGTAGACGATCTCTCCCGAAGCATCCAGGACAAAGGTCTGAGGCAATCCGTTCAATCCGCCGGGGAGGATCCTGCCAAATTCACGATGCACATCGTTAAAGGCCATCCAGGGCCATTGCCCTTCTTCGACCCGCCTGGTAAATGCATCAAAGTTCTTCGCAAAATCCGTAGAGATCGCTACCAGGTTGAAATCTGTCTCCCGGCTCCATTCAGGTACCTCCTTTTTCAGTGCTTCCAATTCCATTCTGCAGGGAAAACAGGTGGTCAGCCAGAAAAGCAGGACGGTAGGTTTTCCATTGGTCGGCAAAACCTGGTCAGAGGTCGTCAGGGTCCCATCCGGACGTTTTAATTCAATATCATAGGGATACACTGACTGAATGTCTGCCGCCGGGCGGGCAGTATCCATGATATAGTTCGGTGTACGGGTCTGCAGGGCCTTTTCCTCGCCTTCCTGAGCCCGGAGTCCCAGGGAGAGCAGACTCAACAGTACACATAAGATCATTCGTTCCATAAGTTGCTATTGTGTTGGCTGAAGTTGTGCCAGTGCCTGTTTGGCCCGGGCCATGGATGGGTCCAGCAGGAGGGCCTGTTGATAATCCGAGATCGCCGCCTGCAGATCACCGAGTTGTTCCTGGACATTTCCCCGCGCAAAATAAGCCATCGCACGAGTGGGATCCACTTTCAGGGCCATATCAAATTGCTTCCGGGCGTCCAGCAGGCTGTCCATTTCCAAATAGATCAATCCGGAGTTGTAGAGCGCATCTGCATATTGTGGATTGCGCAGCACCAATTCGCGGTATACGTCCAGCGCATCCTGAAGCCGTCCCTGATCCTGTAAATATTCTGCCAGGGCATGACGGGCATGATCACTGGTCGAATCCAGCCGGACAGCGGTTTCAAAATAACGAAGTGCCAGCGGCTTCTTTTCCTGGCTCAGCAATTTACCACATTCGATCCAGGCATCAATGAGGTCCGGGTCCTGCTCGGTGGCTTCCTGAAACCGTTTGATCGCGGCCACTGGGTTTCCTTCTTCCCGATGGATCATACCCGCCCAGAACAGGCCCTCTGCATTTTGAGGGTCCAGGGTCATGATGCGGGCGATCGTCTGTTTGGCCGGGTCGTAAAATTTCAGGATATATTGGAATTCCACCAGTTTCAACAAGGTGGGAATCCGCTCGGGAAAATATTCAACCGCCTTGTATAAGGTGTTGATGGCCATTCGCGAGTTATAGTAATCCAGGTACACATCAGCCAGCAAGTGGTAGCTGTCGATATCCATGCTGTCCAGGGTCAGTGCCCGATTGAGGTCAAGGATCGCCTGATCATAGGCTTCCCGGTCTGCATAGGCCTGGGCCCGTTGGCGATACAACTGATGGTCAGCTGGATTCTTCTGAATGGCCAGGGTGATCTGATCGATCTCCGGATATCCGGTCAGCGAAACAGCAGACTCAGCAGGATCAGAGGATTGACAGCCGGCAGTGAGGATCATCATCGCCAGCAAGACAGGATAGATGCGCATATGTTACAAAAATAGAGCTTTTGCAAGATCCCTGTTATTTGATTACCAATTCCCGTTTCGGATCGTAATTCATCAAAATTGACCGGATATAGCCAAAAACCGAGGCTTTCAGGCAGCGAATGCTGGTCACATTCCGTTAAACGCAGTACCTTGTCTATGGTATGGATGTTTCTCTTCATCTCTCTGTAGACGAGCCCGATCTGATCGCAGCTTGTGTCCGGCAAGAGCGCTGGGCGCAACAGCGGGTGTATGAGGAATATTATGGTAAAATGATGGGCGTATGCCTTCGTTATGCCAGTCAGGAAGACGAAGCAAAGGACATGTTGCATGAAGGCTTCATCAAAGTCTTCCGCTATATCTCCAGGTATAAACCCGGAACCTCCCTCCAGGCCTGGATCCGGACCATTGTCGTCAACACCTGCATTGATCACTATCGGCGAAACCATCGCAGACGGACAGACGACCTGGATCAGATCCAGAGCCTGTCCAACGGAGATACCTCTGCCCTGGATATGATCTCTGCCGAGGAGATCCTGATCCTGGTCAGAAATTTATCTCCCGCCTATCGAATGGTATTCAACCTCTATATCCTTGAAGGATATTCACATAAAGAGATTGCGGAAATGCTGGATATCACTGAAAGCACTTCCCGATCAAATCTGGTGAAAGCCCGATTGAAATTACAGGATGCGATCAAAAAGAAATGGCATTGATGAAGAACTTCGACCGCTGGATAAAAAGTGAATTGGACCCATATGAGGCATCCCGCCCGGATGCTGCCTGGGATCAGTTTGCGTCCAGGTTGGATCAGGCCGAATCCCAGGATGCCGAGAACGCCCAGTTTGACCAGGCTCTAAAGAACAAACTCGAACAGGTTGAGGCACCCTATGAACCCTCGCACTGGCAACACTTCCTGCAAACCCTGGAACGCCAGGCTCGTCAGCGGGCAGACATGCTTCGATTGAAAGTGGTTGAGGCCGCCCTGTTCATGCTCATCCTGCTCACCCTGTGGAACCTGAATGCCCCCGATTACCGGCCGGATACATCCCACCTTCCGATGGCCAGCCTGTCTGAGAGCCAGCCGGGACCGGTCGAAGGTCCGGCTCCTTCTCCAGAAGGGATGGCCTCCGCGCAGACGACCGAGGGTCTTTCTGTTCTTCCTCCAAACCATGGATCATCATCCGTATCTGAGCCAACTTTTACCCCGGTATCTCCGGTGCAGACGGTCACCAGCACCCTCCGACTCGCCGTACATCAACCGGTCCAAGAAATGGTCAATAGCCGGAATCCAAGCATAGTTTCTCCAGGCCCGGCATTCCCCTCAATACCGGATCACCCTGTTGAGCAGCCTGTCCCGTTACTGGACAATGTTCATCCACAACTTGACCCATTACCCGTCCTGGTCACCTCACTTCCTGTTTCTACCCGATCCAATATTCGCCACCGGCTGAGTATGGCCATCAACGGCGACATGAACTATGTCATGACCCCTTACGATCAACTCCTGGTCAAGAAGGGATATGACCAGCTGGTTTCCGGATATGGCGCCTCTCTCGGGTATTCCCTGGAGGGCCCTCAATGGGGACTGCGGTCGACCGTGACCTATCACCGTAAATACTATCTCCCCAAACCCTATACGGAGGTTTTTGATGGGGATATCCAGCGAGGTTATTTCAGTGAGACACTGCGCGACATCGAATTGAACATGATCAGCCTTTCAGTTCTCGGCCAACGGACGTTTTCACGCGTCAACCGTTGGCATACCTACGGGTTGATCGGAGGTTCTGCACATCTGGCCTTTCAGGCCAATTACGACCGAAAGCAATCCTATACACCAGGTGCGGATCCGAATCCGAGTGGCGTGACACCCGAGCCCCTGACGGAATCCAAAACCAGTCAGAAGCGGTATGCCGATGGTCTCTTTGAAGGTGGGAACCTGGCTGAGAATTCCTATTTGACCATTGACGTGGGCGTGGGTTTGGAATGGCACCTGGCCGGACGAACCAGTCTCTTTATGGAGCCGATCTACCAACACAACCCCTTCCAGAAGTCCCTGGGACCCAACAAAGACAGGATCAATACCTTAAGCATCTCCCTGGGTGCAAGAGTCAGTCTCTAGGGATCGTATCCACCCGCATTCCCTACCTTTGACAAAAAGCTATGAAGGTCCTCCTGCTAGGCGGTGGCGGGCGAGAACATGCCCTCGCCTGGAAGATTTCTTCCAGTCCATCCTGTGAGCAACTCTATATCGCACCCGGAAATCCGGGCACCGCTCAATGCGGTCAGAACCTGGATATCAATCCGCTGGATTTTCAGTCTGTGGCCGCCTTTTGCCGGGAAGCACAGATCGACCTCCTCCTCGTCGGGCCGGAAGAACCCCTGGTCAAAGGCGTTACCGATGTATTGAGAAAGGACCCCGCCATCCAACATCTGATCATTTGTGGTCCGGATGCTGCCGGTGCCCGACTGGAGGGCAGCAAAGCCTTCGCCAAGGCCTTCATGTCTGAATTTCAGATCCCGACTGCGCGATATGGTGAATTCGATCGGGACCAGGCGGAGGAGGCCATCCGCTTCCTGGATACCTTCACGCCCCCCTATGTCATCAAGGCCGACGGACTGGCAGCAGGAAAGGGCGTCCTGATCTGCGATCGAAAGGAAGAGGCTGCCGAAGCCATCACAGGCATGTTTTCCGGCGAATTTGGCGAAGCCGGACACACCATCGTCCTGGAAGAGTTTCTGGATGGGATCGAGTTTTCGGTATTTGCCCTGACGGATGGAAAGAACGCCTGCATCCTCCCTGTCGCCAAGGATTATAAACGTATCGGTGAAGGGGACACCGGACCCAACACAGGCGGGATGGGCGCTGTCAGTCCCGTTCCATTTGTCGATGAGGCCCTTATGGAAAAGGTCCGCACCCGAATTGTCACGCCGACAGTCCGGGGGTTGTCATCGCGCGGGATCGTATACCAGGGATTTCTGTTTATCGGCCTGATCCTGGTGAAGGGTGAGCCTTATGTCATCGAGTATAACTGCCGGATGGGCGATCCCGAAACTGAAGTGGTGATGCCCCGTCTGTCCACGGACTTCCTGGAACTGATGACGGCGATGCACGAACAGCGACTGGACCAGGTGAAGATCGAAATGGACCCCCGTACGGCCCTGACCGTGATGCTGGTTTCGGGCGGGTATCCCGGATCCTACCGGAAGGGAATGCCCATTGCCGGAATTCCGGAAGAACTCGCCCCGGATACCCTGGTCTTTCATGCAGGTACGCGTCACGACGCCGACCAACTGGTGACCAATGGCGGGCGGGTACTGGCCTGTACGGCTTATGGACACGATCTCGAACAAGCCCGAAAAGGGGCCTATGAACTGGCCCGAAAGATCAGCTTCGAGGAGATGAACTATCGGCGGGATATCGGAATGGATCTCTGATGGAACGGGTACTGGACAGCGGACATATTTCCAATGCTCAGTGGTTTCCCTCCGAGCCGGAAAGAGCGGTATTCAGCCGGGTCTCGACTGATAGCCGCACCTTGTTCCAACCGGCCACAACGCTGTTCTTTTGCCTCCGCGGCCCCAGACATAATGGCCATCTCTATCAACAGGAGGCCTGGGAAAAGGGCGTCCGGCACTTTGTCGTCGACCACATCCCCGAAAGCCCTCTACCAGACACCTGCTACCTCCTGGTTGAGAACACCCTGGATGCGTTGCAACAACTGGCAAAGGGCCATCGGGAGCAGTTCCGTTACCCTGTCATAGGTATTACGGGCAGCAATGGGAAGACCACGGTAAAGGAATGGCTCTACCTCGTACTCAAGGATGATGAGGGGATCATCCGCAGCCCCCGCAGTTTTAACAGCCAGATCGGTGTACCGCTTTCGCTGACCATGATGGGTCCGGAACACCAGCTCGCCCTCATCGAGGCGGGCATTTCCCGGCCCGGTGAAATGGCCATCCTGGAAACACTGATCCAGCCGGATATAGGCGTCCTGACCAGCCTGGGAAGTGCCCATGACGAGGGGTTTCCGGACCGGGAAATGAAGCTCAGAGAAAAACTGCTGCTGTTCCGGAACAGCAGCACATTGGTGGTTCCCCTGTCCATCGTGAAGGCGTATCCCGCCTCTTTTTCAACCCTCTCAGCCCGGATGGTCACCTGGTCAGATACCGAACCTGCTGATCTGCAGATCCTCCACAAACGAGACCTGGAACATCGCATGGAAGTCACCTTCCGCTATCAGGAGCAGGAAGGCAGGGTCATACTGCCTCAAAATGACGAGGCTTCCTTCGCCAACGCCATGACCTGCCTGCTCACCGCCCTGATCTATGGAAAAGACGTGACCCGGATCTGTGATCGGATGCGCAGCCTGTCCGGTTTATCCATGCGACTCGAATCGAAAGAAGGGTGGAATGGCAATCTGATCATCAATGACTACTACAATGCTGATCTTGAAGGGGTTCGCATCGCGTTATCCTTTCTCAATCAACGACGCGGCAAACGCTCTGCCTGGATCATTCTCTCCGATCTGGACGATACCGGGCTCCGAACCTTTGATCTCGTGCAACGCATTGCTGCTCTTCTTCGGGATATACCCTTCCAACGGCTCTCCTGCATTGGCACACAGGGTCCTGAACTGATCCGGGAATTGGGCAACCCCCTGGAGGCCACCTGGTATCCGGATGTGCGATCTTTTCTCGACAACAACGATTTCCAATCCGTGGGAGACACCGCCATCCTGATCAAAGGGGCCAGGCGGTTTGCCCTGGAGGAGATCAGCCGAAAACTGACCCGATTTGTCCATCGGACCCGGCTTGAGGTCAATCTGACGGCACTGTCCAACAACCTGAAGGCTTATGCGGAGGGGCTTCAACCTGCCACCAGGATCATGGTGATGGTCAAAGCCTCCGCCTATGGAAGTGGCAGCGCAGATATCGCCCGGTTGCTGGATTTCCAACGTGTGCATTACCTGGGAGTCGCCTATGCGGATGAAGGGGTCGAATTGCGCCAGGCCGGTCTGCAACTCCCCATCATGGTGATGAATCCGGATGAATCCAGTTTCGCCAGCATGATCCAGCATCGACTGGAACCGGAGATCCATTCACTGGATCAACTCCGTCAATTCCTGCATTTTCTGTCCCCTGCCGATCCCGTCACTCCCATTCACCTGAAGGTAGAGACCGGTATGCACCGCCTGGGATTCGAAGAGGACGAACTCAGCAGCCTGGTCGAGTTACTCGCCGGCCAGGAACAGGTCTTTATCTCCTCCTGTTTTACCCACCTGTCAGCCAGTGAACAACCTGCGCACGATCCCTTTACCCATCAACAGGCAGCCCGATTTATTCGATTTACGGAGCACTTGAATCAGGCGCTGGGATACACGCCAATGCGGCATATCCTGAATTCGGCAGGTATTACACGATTCCCGGAATATCAGTTTGACATGGTTCGTCTGGGTATTGGCCTGTACGGACTGGACCATGATCCATCGAGCCCGTTTCAACCGGCCCTGACCCTGAAAACACATATTGCCCGCATCCATCGCGTTCCAGCCGGTGATTCAGTGGGGTATGGCCGACTGGGCATAGCATCATATGATCGAACCATTGCAACCTTGGGCATTGGCTATGCCGATGGCTTGCTCCGGTTGGCAGGGGAGGGCCGGTTTTCGGTCCGTATCAATGGTCAGGCAGCCCCGACGGTCGGAGCGATCTGTATGGATATGTGTATGGTCGACATCAGCCATATTCCGCGGGTCCAGGTCGGTGATGAAGCCATTCTTTTTGATGATCAATACCCGATCACCCATTTGGCCCAAAGCTTGCAAACCATCCCCTATGAGGTTCTGACCAATATTTCATCCCGTGTGAACAGGATCTACTATCACGAATAGTGAACGAAACACAACATTCCGTGTAAATACAAAGTTATCGAAGCCGAAATTGCCCCGTCAGCAGGGCACATTTCGTACTTTTGCCGCTTGTCTGTTAGAACAAAACCGTAGTTATCATGAAACACCTTCGGAATGCCCTTTTAGGGCTCCTTTTTCTCGGCCCAATGGTCAGCCTGCAGGCGCAAAGCCAGGAGGACCCCATTCTCTTCAGTGTCGACAATGATCAGGTTCCCGTCAGTGAATTCGTGTATATCTATACCAAGACGAATGGTCTGAAAGCTGATTTCGGCAGGCCCTCCCTCTCTGAATACCTGGACTTGTACAAGAAGTTCAAGATGAAAGTACGCAGGGCCAGGGAAATGAAGCTGGATACCATCCCCTCTCTGAAAAATGAACTGGCCGGATATCGCAAGCAACTGGCGAGTAATTATCTGATCGATAAGGAAGTGACCAACCAATTGATCCAGGAAGCCTATGAGCGAATCCAGGAAGATGTCCGGGTCAGTCACATTCTGGTCAAGTTGGAGGCCGATGCCAGCCCGGAGGACACGGTCATCGCCCGAAAGAAGATCGTGGAAGCTAAGAAAGCCCTTGCTGCAGGCAAGTCCTTTCTGGAAGTGGCCCGGATGTACAGTGAAGATGAGTCTACCGCTACCAAAGGCGGTGATCTCGGCTTTTTCACCGCTCTGTTTCCATCCGGTTTTTATGCCCTTGAAACGGCTGCCTACGAGACACCCAAGGGGGAGGTCAGTGATATCATCCGGACCAAATTGGGTTACCACCTGGTCAGGGTCACAGATCGTCGCCCGGCACGCGGAGAGATCGAAGTGGCCCACATCCTGGTCCGCAAGATCAAGGGAGACAATTCTGCAGATGCCCGCACCAAGATCGACAGCATCTACCATGCCCTGAAGAACGGAGCTGACTTTGATGAACTGGCCAGAGAACTTTCCGAGGACAAGCTCTCTGCAGCCAAGGGTGGCAACATCGGATTCTTCGGGATAAACCGTTATGAATCTTCTTTTGAAGATGCTGCTTTTGGTCTCTTTGCAGACGGTGACTACACCAAGCCCTTCGAGACGTCCAGTGGCTATCATATCGTCAAACGGATCAGCAAGCGGGGTATTGACTCAGAAGACCTGGCCAAGCGGCGCCTGGAACCATTGGTCAAGCGGAATGAGCGATTCGAGTTGGCCAAGACCAGCATGATCCAGAAGATCAAGTCCGAGATCGGAGTAGAGGAGCAGAATGATGTGTTGATCAAGTACACCCAGATGCAGAATGATTCGTTTTACACCTTCCTGTGGCGGCCCTCTTCCGGCAAGTTGGGGTCTAAGACCATCCTCAAGCTGGGCAAACACAAGGATGTTTCCGTCGCGGAATTTGAAGACTTCCTGTTGAAAAATGCCGGCAAACGGGTCAATCAAAAGCGCACCAACGATCTGGTATCGGGAATCCGGGTCTTGTTCGACGAATTCGTCAAGGATGAGTGCATCAAATTTGAGGAGTCCCAACTGGAAGACAAGTATCCTGATTTTAAAGCATTGATGCGGGAATACGAGGAGGGCATCCTCCTGTTCGAAGCCACCAAGCGCATCGTCTGGGATCGGGCGGGCCAGGATACGATCGGCCTGGAAGCCTTCTTTGCCAATGAGGTCAAGGACAAATATCAGTGGGGAGAGCGGGCCCGGGTGACCTACTATTCCCTGAAAAGCAGTGATACTGAATTGCTGGAGGATGTACGGAAATTCGCAGATGGACAGCCCAGTGACAAGGTCCTCAAGAAATTCAACAAGGGCGATGAGCCGATCCTGAGCGCTCGGGAACTCATCTATGAACACGGTAAAAACCCGGCCGTAGACGAGATGGTCTGGGCCCCAGGTACGCTTTCCTACAATGAAGAGGATAAGCGATCCAAGGGCTGGAACTTCATGAAGATCGAAGAGATCCTCCCGCCGACGCCAAAAACACTGGATGAGGCTCGTGGCTATGTGATCGCAGATTATCAGGACAAGCTGGAGAAGGACTGGATCCACGAGTTGAAAGAGCGATATCAGGTGAAAGTCAACCAGCAGGTCTTTGAATCCCTGATCAAGTGATCCGCAACCCTGTTCATATCGGGTCTGGATGCCTGGCCCTGGTCTTCCTCATGATCAGTGCCTGCCAGTATACGGAGGAACCGGACCGGAGCGAAGATCAACTGCTTGCGGAAGTCTATTCGCGCCAGCTGTACTACAGTGATATGGCCAGCATGATCTATGACGGGGTCACGCCGGAAGACAGTACACTGATCGTCAATGCCTACGTGGAACGATGGGTCCGGGAGCAACTGCTGATGCAAAAAGCGGAGGAAAACATTCCCAAGGACCTGAATCTGAACAAGCTGGTCAATGACTATCGGGAATCGTTGATCCTCAATAATTATGAGCGGCTGCTGATCGAATCCCAACTGGATTCGACCGTGACCTCCCAGCAGCTCACAGAATTCTATGAGGCCAACAAGGATCAGTATCACCTGGAAAAACCGATCGCGCATATACTCTTTCTTCAGATCAAGGACGATCGGCCCAATCTGGATCATGCCCTGAATTGGTGGAATGACCCCGACCCCGAAAATCTGAAGCGCCTGAACCGGTATGCCAAACGGTATGCTGAGAAGGCCATGCTGGCGGACAGTACCTGGATCCCTCTGGAAGACGTGGTGCACATGTTACCTCCCGGAGTGATGAGTGAAAGTTCCGCAACGCCAGGCAAGGAAATCCGGTTCAAGGATCAGGATGTCAACTACCTGCTGAAGATCAGGGATATTCGATCTACCCTGGAGATCGCCCCCCTGGCCTACATCCGTGATCAGGCGACCCGTGCGATCCTGCACCGGCGCCAGATCGATCTGATCAATCGGGTCAAGGAGCAGCTTTACGAACTGGAGATTCGTAAAAACAACGTTAAAGTGTATACCCGATAGGCCCGGAACCCATCAGGAACTCGTTTCTTTATGACTATGTCCATTATGTGTAGAATATCCCTTTCGTTTTTCCTCATCCTCGGTTTGGTTGTCACACTCCAGGCCCAGGAAAGAAAATTGATTGACAAGGTCGCCGGAACGGTCGGGGCCGAGATCATCCTCCTCTCAGATATTGAGTCACAGCTCGCCTATATGCAGGCCCAGAGAGGTGCTGCACCTCCGAATGCCCGTTGTATGATCCTCGAGAACCTGCTCGGTCAAAACCTGTTGTTACACCAGGCCCGGGTCGATTCGATCCAGATCACAGATGATGAGGTAGAAGCCCAGATCTCCGCACGGGTGGATCGAATCCTTGCACTGATGAACAATGATCACCAGCAGTTTGAGGATTATTACGGAAAAACGGTGTCAGAGATCCGGGGCGAGTTTCGCGAACCCATCCAAAACCAGATCCTGATCGACCGCATGCAGAACAAGGTGTTGTCTTCCATCACGATCACTCCAGCAGAAGTCAGGTCCTTTTTCGAGCGGGTACCCAAGGATAGCCTCCCTTACTTCAATTCGGAGGTGGAAATGGCTGAGATCATCTATTACCCCAAGGTCAATGAAGAACAAAAGCAGAATGCCTATCTCCAGATCTCACGCATTAAAAAGTTGATCACGGAGGAGAAAAAGGATTTTGCAGCGGTCGCATCGGAATATTCTGACGATGTGGGATCTGCCCGGGTTGGTGGCGATTTGGGATGGCAAAAGCGAGGTACGTTCGTGCCCGAGTTTGAGTCCGTTGCCTACAACCTCGAACCTGGTGAGATCTCTGATATTTTTGAAACCCCATTCGGATACCATATCGTCCAATTGCTGGAGCGACGGGGCAACCTGCTGCATACGCGGCACATCCTGATCACCCCGAAGATCGAACAATCCGATCTGGATCTGGCGATCCACGTTCTCGATTCATTGCGCAAGGCCATCTCTGTTGACTCCCTGCTCACCTTCGAAGAAGCCGTAAAGGCGCATGGGGATGAGAACACTACCAGTTTCAATAATGGTGGACGCATGCTCAACCCGCAATCCGGAAATACCTTCTTTGAGATCGGAGACCTGGATCACCGGTTGTTCTTCGTCATCGACACCCTGCAGGTGGGCCAGATCAGCGCTCCCATACCCAACCAGGATCCCACCGGCAAGGTCAGTTTTCAAATGATCAAGCTGCTGTCACGTTCGCGTCCCCACAAGGCCAGTTTGAAAACGGATTACTCCAGGATCAGAGAGGCCGCGCTTGCGGAAAAGAAGAATGCACATCTCGACAAATGGATCCAGGCACATATCGCCAGGACCTATATCGAGGTAGACCCGGCCTATCATACCTGTCCGTTACTGGACCGATGGATCACCCCTTCCCATCCCCGGCCCTGATCAGCTGATTGGGTTCGAAAACCGGTTCTTGTCAACCTGAAGGACAGGCTCTGTGCCGGTTTTGCGTATCAGGCGGATTTTACCTGGTAGTCCTTTTGAAACAAAGGCCAGTTGGACTTCTGACTGAAGTATAAAGCAAACCCGAAGGCGAACAGCCACAAGAAGTTCACATTCCGGGTAATCATGAATGCGATCAGGGTGACCATGTTGGCCCCTTCACACAGGACCCATCCGAAGAACAGGGGGGCACGGTAGTGGGTAATCTTTTGTTCCACATCCCACTCCTGCCGGATCTGCGACCGACGATGGCGATACCAGAAAAAAGGCACCGTGGCTGCGACCAGCAGAAACACGATACAGGCGGTGAATAGTGTCTGCCCGCCCACATCCTGTGGGGGTAATCCCTTCCGATAAACCCACAATGCAGGTATCAACAGGATCAACTGGCTCATGCCCAGGATCAACCAGACAAACTGTAAAACACGGAATTGAGGATGCATGGGGTAAAAATAAGAAAGGCCGGGACCCTTTCGGATCCCGGCCTCATTTTTTATACTGTCAAGCCTTATCTCAAGCCATGCATCCATCTGGTGACCATTGGTCCCAGGATGAATAACAACAGGCCACAACCCATGGCAAAGAAGCCCAGTAGCCGGAAGACACCCAGACTCAGACTCAGCGAATCTCCTTTCAGGCAGGAGATCACTTCACCCGTTGAACTCTTTTCCACCGCCTCGGCAACAGCTGCCTTTGGCATGACGGTCACACCTTGGGCAAGGGAGGCATCCTTGGTCAGTACAGAGACCAGAGACTTGTTCATCTCCTTTTCCCGGAGAGCCTCGATCTTCATACCATCCGCCTTTTCCTTGATCTCCTGGATCTGCAGTTGAGCGACATAGTAAGGTGTCGGAGAACTGGCATTCAGTTCTGCGACAAACTCATCGCTGATCAGTGCTTGCTCCAGGGACAGATCCCCCAGAAAATCCGGCTTTTGCATCGCCAATTCCAGAACATCGTCCGCAAAACATCCACGGAAGCTTTCGCCTTGCACGATCTCCAGCTCATTCACAGCCGTGAAATTGGCAATGTGCTTACCGGCCTGGTGCGCAATGGAAGATGACAGGAACCAGATCCCCATCAGGAATCCAACGATCTGAGAAGGTGCCAGTTTGGTCACCAGGGACAATCCGACCGGGGAAAGGGTCAATTCACCAAGCGTGTGCAACAGGTACAGGGTAATCAGGAAGATGGCCGGAACCATCCCGCCGATAGCACTTCCCTTTCCGAGGGTCAGTACCAGGAATCCCAACCCGAGCAGGAGCAGACCGATCCCGAATTTATATGGTGCAGCAGGCTCTTTTCCCGAATTGGACAGTTTGATCCACATCCAGGAATAGATCGGGGCAAAAATCATGATAAACAGCGGGTTTACTGCCTGGAAAAAGGTGGTGGTCAACTCCGCTCCCATGATGTTCTTGTTCACGTTTCGATCCGTGAACAGGTTCAGTGCGGACCCGGCCAGTTCGAAGAAGGTCCAGAATACCGTAGTGAACAGCAACAACAACAGGATCACCCAGATCCGCTGCTGTTGTTCCCGGTTGTACTTTCCGGAGAGCACCAGCAAATAGATGATCACACCCCCGCCGATTATGGCCAGGACATAATCCACGACATCATCATTCCTGATCAGAAGCCAGGAGATACCCACCAGCAGGATGGTGGCCAGATAGGGCATGATCTTGCCATTGATGCCTGCAAAACCGGCTGATCTGTGATCTTCCGGAATAAGACCGATCGGGCGATAGGTATCCATTTGATTGCCATCCTCATCGACATCGGTCATCAGCCATCCGGCCTTTTGTGCCCAGATCATGATCAGCAAGCCGAGGACCATTCCGATACCGGCTGTGAGAAAGCCATATTTCCACCCTTCGATCTCCCCGATCGCACCGCAAGTCAGCGGTGTCAGGAAGGCACCGATATTGATCCCCATGTAGAAGATGGTGAACGCACCGTCCCTGCGGCCATCTCCCGTTCTGTAGAACTTGCCGATCATCGAGGAGATGTTCGGTTTGAAGAAGCCGTTACCGACGACCAGGAGAGCCAAACCGATGAAGAAGGTGACCTGGTCATCCAGAAAGAGGGTGAACTGACCCAATGCCATCAGGATGGAACCCCAGATGATGGCATTTCGGAAACCCATCATCTTGTCGGCGAAGTAACCACCCAGGATCGGGGTGAGGTATACCAATGCGCCATACGCTGCGTAGATGCCAAATGCTTTCTCGTCTTCATAGCCAAACCCACCATTCAACAAGGTGGAGGTCATGTAGAGCACGAGAATGGCACGCATGCCATAGTAGCTGAAACGCTCCCAGAGCTCAACCATGAACATGGCAAACAAAGCCTTGGGATGGACCTTCCGATTGGAAAATATGACGAAGGCCACCCAGGCCGCCACGGCCACCCAGGAGATTAACATGAGTTTATACGCAGGATGCATAGTGCAGAATAGTTAGATGATTTGGTGAATAGATTACTACCAAATATATCGCTTTTCTTTGTTCGGCCACCCTATTCCGCAAAGTGGGTCGAAAGAGGGCTTCCCACACCTGCGCGAAACGGCTCTTCAGTCCCCGATACCACCGGTCAGATTGAGGAGATCGAGGTGGGGAAACTGGTTGTGTAGTCGTTGAATGGCGATCTGGCTGCGAATGCCTTTCCGGCAATACAGGACGACAGGGCGATGCGGATCGAGCTCGTTCACACGCCGTAGGATCTCACCCAGGGGAATGTGGATGCCCCCGATATGGTGGCGGACCCGTTCCTCTTCTTCACGGACATCGATCAGCTGGAAAGGAATTTGTTCTTCCTTCCAGGTATCCAGAGTCTGCTGATCAATTGATCCTGTCGGCGGCATCGGGCAAGATACTTCTCCGGAAGCGATCAGGGAAGATCCTTGAGATGCAATTGATCGCGATATCGCAGTTGCCATCCCGATCGGTCTGCCAGGGCACGCAAGGTTTTGAAGAAGAGATCTGCGCGCTGGTCCGCCTGGCGGAACAGGTCACTTTCCAGCACCTTCTGCCGGAGTTTTGTTCGAATGTCCGTCTCCATTCGATTGATATCCGAGGCCTGAAACGTGTTAAATGTGCCGGCGTCCAGATCGTAATAATCCAGATCAATCTCCAATGCCAGGATTTTCGGAGATGGCAACGAACTGAATATGAACATCCTGTCTGCTTCTCTGATCTCCACTTCAATATTGTCCAGATCAAATCCGACCAGAGCCCTTGCCCTGGCACGGATCAGGGCTTTCTTACGCAAGGGGGAGATATCATACCCCCAGTAGTCCTCATACTTGTAGATCTCCAGAAAGTCTCCTTCATTGGTCACCAGCTTGGCTACATCCCGATACTGTTCCAGCAGGACGTCCGAATCGGTTTCGATCTGAGTTTTCATGGCTCGTTGGCCATACCACCATCCGAGTAGGAGCATGGCCATCAGGACCAACAGGCCGAGGAACAGATTTCGAAGAGAACGCATAAGCAGATCAGTTGTGAATACGAGAGGTGACCGGATAGCGCAGCCCCTTGTAACTCTTCAGGACCGCCTTGACCGAACCGACTGATACAGGTGACTCGATCAGCAGGGGCAGGTGGTTCTGGTCGTCGGTTGCATAAATTTTCATTTCATTCCCCTTCTCGAAGACATGTCCGGGTATGGTTTGGGGAATAAAGCTCAATGCTTTGAATTCACCTTGTCCCCGTACTTCCAACTGGTGCACTTTTCCGCCATATTCCACAGTCAGGGGATATTCTTCCCGATCCAGAAAGACCCGAACCGGAAAGGTGAATCCCTTGTTTCGCCCTTCAAAGTTTTGATTCCGGGTATAGTAGATCGAGGACAGGATGTCATGCGCACATCCGGTCAGATTGAACTTTCGCACTTCCAGAGGGTGCTTGCCCCTCTTGCGACGGGATGTCACCTCATGTGATGTCGGAGAATAGGTCACTTCTTCATGCAGGGAATAGCCTCCTTCCTTCACGTCCCTGATCGTATGGATCGGCTGAAGAGTCTGTTTGTCCACGATGGCTTCATAATAGTCCCGGACTTTAAAGAACCATTCGTAACTCGAATATGTCCTTCCTTTTGCGGACAACTTGTAGGTACTTCCCTGGTCCTCCACCTTGAATGTGACTTCCCCGGCGGACAGCCAGACGAAGTTCCAGTTATAATAGATCTTGTAGACCACCTCTTCACCCCCGATGAAGGCCACATTTTCTGTCGCACAAAGGTCAAATCCTTTGACATCCGGAGTATCGGCCTGCCCGAATGCCTGGCCATTCGGATGGATGGGCATGAACAACAGGAATCCCAGCAACAGGATATTAGTGCATATGGTATGAAGTGCGAGCATGAGGCAGGTGTTTATAGAGGTTTTTTCTGAAGAGAAGGGCAGCACCGAACAATCCGGGGATCAGTAAATTGATCAGCCACAAGAGCAGGGATGCTGCAGCCGCCTGGACGGGTTGCATCACCATGACACCACCCAGCAGAACGGCTAACTGGATCCGAGTCATCCATCCAAGCGCCGGAGGTAAGGGTAATATAGTCTGGAGAAAGAAGATGGTAAAAACGAATATGAAAAGATGACCGATATTCTGATCCAAACCAACAAAATACAAGAGCAATACAAACTGAAAGCAATAGGTAACATACCGTAATAACGCCCAACCCCCTGCTGTCGTTACAGCTGCAGTTCCTAAAATATTCCTAAAATGCTCGATGGTCCTTTGAAAAAAACGTCTCAGCGTCGGGTTCATTCTGACGATCAGAATGCCCGCAACCAGGCAGGACACAGTGATGATCACTGACCTCCATGACAATTGGACCAGGTCCCTGACGGCCCCCATGTGATCGGAAAACAAGACCACACTCCCGCCGATCAGGGCGATCCAGATGGCCTGGATCACACTACCTGCCATCGTAGCACTGACCACTTTGGGGCGCTGATCTGCTGGAAAGAACAACATCCTTCCGGCAAATTCGCCCATCCGATTGGGCAGGAACATAGAGGCGGTAATGCCGGCCAGAACGCTCTGGCAAGTGGCCTTTCGGGGAACTGTTCCTGCATCGCCCAACAAGGCATGAAACTTCATCATTTCCAGGCCCCAGTTCACCGGGACCAGTAGTACGGCGACCATCAGAAAGGCCCATGAGAATGACCAGCTCTCCGATCCAACCGGCCAGTGATCTGTGTTCATCCGATCACGGATCATGACAAAAAAACCCAGCGATAGCATCACAAACAAGCCTGCCTGCACGAATTTCATCCAAGAAGAAGGAAGGACACGATCCATAAGGATAAAAGTATCACTAATTTTAGGCGATGAGTCAATCACCTCTTCGGATTCTGGGAATTGATCCCGGTACTAATTTTCTGGGATATGGCATTGTACAGGTCGAGGGGAAAACCCTGCACGTCCTGGAATCAGGGGTCCTTACACTGACTCATCTCTCCACTTCGTCGGAAAAGCTCAAGCGAATCTTTGAACGCACCCGGTCACTGATCGTGCAACACGATCCTCATGAATTGGCCATCGAAGCTCCCTTTTTCGGCAAGAATGTGCAATCCATGTTGAAACTCGGTCGCGCACAAGGCGTTTCCATTGCGGCTGCTCTGTCGCAGGGAATACCCTATTCTGAATATGCCCCTCGAAGAGTCAAACAGGCCGTCACAGGAAAAGGTGGTGCCAGTAAGGATCAGGTTGCTGCCATGCTCGAGCATATCCTGAACATCCCGGTACGCGGAGAATTAAGTGAAGATGCGAGTGATGCGTTGGGGGTAGCCGTATGCCACTACTATCAAATGACAGGAAAATTCACAGCTCCAGAAAAGGGGAATTCCTGGGCGTCCTTTATCAAGCAGAACCCCAAGCGGCTGCTCCCCTAGTTTGAAGCCAGATGCGTCCCCACCCTCCTGGCTAATGCTTCCATTTCCTCCGGAGACACCTCCACAGGGGGATTCTTGAAATTCAAATCACTGACCTGGTTGATCGGAACCAGATGTATATGGGTGTGTGGCACTTCCAGGCCGATCACTGCCACCCCGATGCGGGCGCAGGTCACCTCCTTTTCCAGAGCCAGGGCTACCTGCTTCGCGAAGAGCATCAAACCGGTCAGCTCTTCATCTGCCATTTTAAAAATATAGTCCGTTTCCTTTTTCGGAATGACCAGGGTATGTCCCTTCGCCAGGGGCCGGATATCCAGGAAAGCGAGGTAATTGTCGTTTTCTGCGATACGATAACACGGGATCTCCCCTTCGATAATACGTGTAAAGAGGGTAGGCATAAGCTTAGTTAGGTCTGGCTGAAATATCCTTGATCAGAAAAGTCACCGGGCCGGCAGGTGTTTCCACCAGGGCTGTATCCCCTACCGCTTTTCCCAACAAGCCTTTCCCGATCGGTGAACTGGCAGAGATCTTTTTCAACTTCAGGTCAGCCTCAGATTCAGACACCAGTTGATAGGTCATTTCCTTTCCCGTCTTCTCATTGGCGATGGTCACATAAGCGAGGAGGACCACCTTGCTGGTATCCAGCTGTGTCTCATCGAGGATCCGGACATTTGCCAGGGTTTTTTCCAGCTCATTGATCTTCATTTCGAGCATGCCCTGGGCATCCTTGGCTGCATCGTACTCGGCATTCTCCGACAGATCGCCCTTCTCCCGGGCTTCCGCAATCGCCAGGGCCATTTCCTTCCTTCCGGAAGTCTTCATTTCTTCAAGTTCACTCTTCAGGCGATCATAGCCTTCTTGCGTGAGGTAGGTAATTTGAGACATAACAAATCATTCAAATGGTCAAAACCGAATAGAATGTACGGAACTTCTGTGAACCCATAAAAAAGTGGCTTCAAAAGGCCTTCTTCTCCGGCTAGTCGTATAACACAAAGAACGTTTCTGCCTTGACAGAAACGTTCTTTGTGACCCAAAAATACGGGTTTATTTACTTCTTAGAGGTTGATCCGAACCCCAATATTGTGTGTTCCTTTGAAGATCTTGGTAACACGGTATCCATAATCGATCGCCAGAGTGTGTTCCGGCTTATCACGATTGATCGGCAATACCAGACTTGCACCGGCGGCTACACCGGTATACAGCGGACTGTTCTCTGCAGTTGTAGAGGTGGTTCCGATCTCATAGCGATACGCACCACGTACGATGAACATCTCCCGAATCGCCAATTCCAGGCCACCACCCAAATTATCCCGTGAGAACGAATTCGAGGTGAAATTACCCAGAGCGGTCAATCGGTTGCGCTCTCCCAGGTAAAAATCGTAGGAGAGTCCGATGTTCAACATGGAAGGTAATTCAAAACGTGACACTCGCTGCAAGATCCGGATGGTCGTTCCGTTCTCGTTCGGGTTGGGCACCTCCAGAGAAAGTCCTTCACCATTGAATCGGAGCGGACCGCCCACATTTCGCAGGGAAATTCCCATTTTGAAATCGCCAGTCACATACTGTACACCAGCATCCAGGGCAAATCCGAAGGCACTGACGTTGGACAATCCTTCCGAGACACCCCGGGCAAGGATACCCACAGATACCTTATTGGCGAAGATGTGCGAATAACCCATTCCCAGATTGAAGTACGATGGCGAGAAAGTCGCTCCTGTACCTCCTGGCTGGGCATCGGTCGTCACATTGATATCTCCAAAACTCAAGCTCATCAAGCTCAGGCCGAAGGCACCGTTTTCACCGACTTTTTGAGCCAGTCCGACAGCATTAAAACTGATGTCTGCACCTTCCAGATAGCGGGTGTGTGCAATATTGACCTCTGTGCGATTGATCCGTGACAATCCGGCTATATTCAACCGCATTGCCTCAACTCCAGTAACAAAACTGGTATTGAGCCCATGAACTCCGGCCATCCGGGCCCAGGGCACCATCAACAACTGCGCAGCTCCGGCTTCACCCTGACGATCAGGGTTGCCGGCAAACAGGAAACTGGTCAGGCAGATCCCAAACAAGGCAGCGTATAACTTCTTCATAGAAACCCGTTTTCTGGTTTTGCTTTGAGGGGTATAGAGAAGACTGGGAGCACTCTGGCTAAAGCATCATGCTCCCAGTCGACAATTAAAGTTTTGATGGATCAAACTGACGCTGAACACCGAACCATTTCAAGGTTCGCTCTCCAACACCCGGAACATCCACATGAATGAGGTAGATACCACTGGCGACCGGAATGCCCTTATCGTTGTTCAGATCCCACTCCAAATTAGGAATAATTTGTGTGGTGCCAACGGCAGCATTCGTTCTTTCCGCCTGGGAAATCCCCATCTCATTACGGTTGAAACGTCGTATGAATTTACCATCCAAAGTATAAATCGAGACAGTCGCCACGGCGGGTAGATTGGTGATCTTCACCGTCGTTGCAAACTCGTTGGCCTCATAGTAGGACAAGCCATAATACGGATTGGGTACGACATCGATCGCAGCCAGCAATTCCGGATATCCAGGAGGTTGAACCGGATTCGCCTCACGGCCTTCGATCGTCCACTCATACGCCGGTAACGTCTGGTTGACAAAAGTGCCGGGGGCTATCGCGTAAGAACGGTCTACCCGCAGTTTGGTCACCATTTGATTGGGGATCAATCCAGCAGCCCAGGATGTCAGGAAGGCATCCTGTGTCAGGATCGGCATGGATGTCCAGGTCACCTGACGCAGCGTGGTAATGGGCAAACCGGAAATACCCGGCTTGAGCAATTTGGCATGGTATGCAGCACACTCGTCATACGGATCCCTGGTCACATAAATGGTATGTTGTCCACCGAAGACATTGACCAATGGAATGGTGATATCGCCATCCAGGATATCCTCATTTGATGGGTTCCAGATCATGTCCCGGCCATTCGCCCCGAGGGTGAATTCAGCTCCGGGGAACAGATCGTTGATCACATCAGGATAGAACACCGAGTTCTCTCCGTAGAAGATATTCAGACGCTGTCCGGTCTCTACATCGACAGCATAACCAGGGAACCATCCCAGGCCAGTGGTCGAAGGATCATAGACCGGATCGCCATTGGCATCCGGCATCAGCTCCAGACTGGCGTGAGCACGCAGTTTCATATGGCTGGCATTCCCTTCGATCGGCAGATCCGGGATACCCGGTCCCGTGTAGTTTTTATACACGTCACTCGCTGTTTCTACAACGATACAGCGACTCCACTTTGAACGGTCAGAGGTGAACACGATATCCACATTATTCAGGGAGTCGAGTGCATTCTTCTTATTCTGGGTCACCTGTGAGTTTGAAGAGCTCACCCAGGCCGGCGTGATCAATGGCAGCGTCTCATCCGGATCGAGCTGATAGGCACAAAGGACATAGGGATACCATGTACCACCGGCCACACTGCTGAACGCCTGATCCGGATCCTGTTCAAAGAAGAAGTCATTCTCAGGATCATCCGTAGGGATGAAATTGTTGAATGTACCATCGATCAGGGCACCATACCACTGCTGGCCAGTGGGGTTGGCATAATCAAGTTCTCCACCGATCAGGCCGTTTCTGGCCTCGATCTTCGACCCTGCATAGGGTGTTTGTCCTAGCGTGATCGAAATACCATACTCGCGGAATACCTGCTCATTGACTTTGGACAGTCCGATATCCGGCTTGGAAATAACCGTGTTACCGGCATCATCCATGTATTCCAGAATCCAGGTAGCGGCATCCGAAAGGACTCCATTAGATTGCACCGCAGGGTCTTCCATCAACAGACGATACCGTCCGTCACGAACCGCAAAAGGATTGAATACCTTGACGTTTACAGGCGCATGTCCGCTTTCATAGCGAATACGACCATCAAATGAGCCACTCAACAGCAGTTCATACATATCGTCCTCGAGGTCCAGGAAGTTTCCTCCGGCGCCTTCACCATCAAGGCGGGTCACCTGGAAGCCATCTCCGTAGGCACTGTTGAAATTGATATCTGTAATGGGTCGTGGTGTCACCTTGTACACCCGCACGTTGTTACGTCCTTCCAGATAGGCAGTCCGTTGTCCCACTGGCGGTTCTACGGAGAAATCAAAGTCACCGAAATTGTTGTGTGCATAGGCGACTACCGTATAGTAGTAGTCTCTGTGGTTGATCAGGCTTTGATCTGATTTTGCGAACAGATCTTTGGTGATCCGGAAGGTGTGGCGAATCCCCTGATCCTGCCCATTGACTTCCAACGTCGGGAGCCAGACCGGGTTTTCTATGCCGGCATACTTGGTGGAAGCCCAGTTGTAGATCCTTCCAATGCCATTCTGAATATCCACCTGATAGGCCAATTGGGCTTTTTCAGGATTTCCAAGTTCAGAAAGAGACACGTTCGCATTTGCCAATTGATAGATCTTGTAGCCTTCAAACTTGTAGAGACGCTCGGTCTCCGGCAGGTTTGTCGGTGCCCGGAGATCCAGGTCCTGGTAGGCTTCAAATGCATTGTTGGTGATCAGGGTATCTGGCTCATTGCTCAATACGGCAATGATCTGCTCATCCAGTTCTACCCAGTCCATATTCGGGGCATCCGGACCATCTGTGATGGCGAAGCAGTTGTCGAACAAAGCCTGGGCAATACCATCGGCAAAGAGCAGACGATCCAAACTGGGGCAAGGATAATCCTCGTCGGGGACAAAGACCACCCCAATGATCAATTCGTTGATCGCACCCGGCTTCAGTTCGAAAGGCCCTGAGGCCTGCAGGGTACGACGATCTCCGAATTCGAGGTCGGCAGTACACATGCTCCAACCCGTTGCATCGTTGGGTGCTTCCGGGAAGGCGTAGTTGGTAACATCCTGACTCAGGACATTATATCCGCCACCACCTTTGGTGAAACGTGTTCCATCCTTCCAGGAGCCCGACATGAAGCGATAGTATTCCCGGAAGTTGTCGGGATCGGTCATGGCTTCGGGCCAGGTACCAGCATCTCCACCACCACCACGGTTGTAGTAGGTAAAGGAAGACATCCCCAATTCTTTAAAAATTTCTGATACAACTTCAATTGTATCACCGTCAAGAATAATAGTTGATGTATCTAAACCAATGACTGAATTCAAATCCAGAGGGCCGCGGAAATAATCCACGCCGAGAATGGGCACTTTATCACAATAGGTGGGTACACCCTGGGCACAGTTACAATTCGGGAAGCCATCCAGGGCATCTTCATTGTAGACATACATCAGGCTCTCAGTAGTGTCGCAGCCAATATAGTCATCGGTAGAACAACCCAGATCCGGGTCGGTCCACATGGCAAAGTAGGTGCTATCCAATGGTTGAGTTCCCCTGTTGATCAGGCGATAACGCTGGAAGGTCATATCATTGACCTCGTCATTGGTCGCATAGGCAAAGGCCTGAACCTGAACCTCCATACGCAGGGGCTCAGGGCTACTGGTCTGGGTGTGGTCATTACCAGCATCATTGTAGATCCAGAAGATCATCTGGTCCGGATAGCGGGGGTCTGTTTCACACCCACGAATTCCAATCCTTGGATAGTCACCGTCAAGCGGATCATACTTAGTGTCTCCATTTTGATCCCAAAAATCAGCTAATGCTCCGAACTGGTTGTCTGGAAGGGTGAAGTTATATCCCTCTTCAAACCAGGGGTTCCCCAGAGCGGGCCAGTACAGGACATTATCCGGGAATTTGTCTCTTTCGGAAGGGTCCACGCGTCCGGTTACCGGATCGCGGTTGAGGATATAGAAACGACGGGCTTCATCAATTTCTTCACCGGTCACTTCAAAGTGACGGTCCCAGTTGAGACAGATCGAATCATTTGTAATACCCCCTTGTTGTTCATCCAGGGGACCGGGCCAGTAATCGTTACCACTTTGGCGGTATGTTTGAGCCGCCACTTTGAGGTTGTCACCAGGAGCAAATCCACCCAGCCAGACAGAACCGGCAAAAATGGCACTCACCTCCGTCTGACCGGAAGCAGGATCCACCTTGGGGACAATATATCGGCCGGAAGTCAGATCCCACCACACATCTCCTCCACCCAGTAGACGGGCGCGGACGTTATTGATATCCATATCCGTAGAGGATCGGGATTGCGCACAGTCCTCACGGAGAGTCGCCTTGTGGGAGTTGCCTCCAATCTTACCTTGGTTGGGATTGATGTTGGCAAATACCGGCACCAAGAAAGTCGCCAGCATGAACCCCAAGACGCAGCGTTTCAGATTTTTCATTCTACGCGGTTTTTTAAAGCATTCAACCATTAAAATTCAAATATGGCACCGAGGAAAATTCGACGGGGAAGGTTAAAGAACCCGGGGTTGAGTACAGCCCAGCTGTACACATCCAGGTAGTAGTTCGGATCACGGCCTACGTCCTCCAGGGTTTGGATGGCTCCTGATCCAAAAGTGGAAGCCAGGAATCCATCGTCATCAGCAGATCCGGAAGCACTGTAAACTCCGAGTACATTTTTGATATCAAGTACGTTCTGCACCCTCAAATAGGTATTCAACCAGAGTGGACGTGCATTCTCAATATTCTTGTTGGTCAGATCGAAACGTTTGTCGATCCGCATATCCAGGTTAAAACGCCAGGGCAAACGGTTGCCGTTGATCGTTCCGGAGTTTCCGGATCCACCAAAGGTCGTAGGCACCAGGTTCTTTGTATAGGGTCGGCCGGATACGGCACTCGCCTGGAGGTTGACTCCGACGTCCTGCAGGATATCGGCGCCCATCACACGTGGACCGTTGTATTTCTTGCCTCGGCCATACCGATAATCCAGCAACATGTTGAACGTGTGACGCTCATCATAACTGAATGGGAACAGGGTCCGGATATTCAGACCCCTGTTGGTCAAACCATTCTGTGAGTTGGCATCAGAACCCGTACCATCTGCAAACTGCAGGGTATAGTTGGCGTTGATCTGAATATTGTTCGTCCGGCGCAGATCATATTCAATGGTAAAGGCTTTCACCGTACCAAAGTCAATATTGCCGTATGTGTCATAGTTACTGACCGGTGCAGGGACATAGAGTACCGTGCGACGCTGGATCAGATCACGCAATTCGCGATAGTAGGCTGACAGGCGGAGAGCAGAGGAATTGGTCAGCTTCTGCTGGAATCCCACCTCGTACACTATGGTTCGCTCCGGCTGGAGATTCGGGTTGTTCGCCGGTGTCCGTCCCTGATCTTCAAAGTAGAAATAGTTCAGAGGGGTTACGATGGTATTGGAAGTCGGACGACTGATCAATACATCGTAGTTGGCAAAGAAGTTCGATTCATCCGAAATGGGGAAGGAGAATGCCAGACGTGGCACCCAGAACAACTTTGACTTGTAATCTTCAAAGGAAGTGGCGGGATCATAGTTCGGAGAACGAATATCCCGAATATTACCATCCTGTTGTGCGTAGTAAGGTGTGGAGGTAGAGGTACCATAGATGGAGGTTCCATCTGGAGCAGGAGCACCGTTTGGATAATACCACTGATCATTCACCCGGAAGGCCTTGATCTCTGTGGATCCCTCCTGGTCGACATAGACTTTGTAATTGTCCCCGATGTTAGCCGGCTTGGACTCCTGCAGGACAGAGCTGTAGTAGTTGTCCGCCGTCATGATGTCATACAGGGCATATTGGTCTTTCAACACAGAGGTATTGGCATCGTACCGGTCAGCCCGCAAACCCAGGCGGAAGATGATGTCCTTGTATTGGAACTTGTCCTGGACCCACATCCCCAGATAGGTTGGTCTCCAGGCGCCCACGTTATATTCCCGCCGTCCGGTGACCTCATCAACAGCCCAGAAATCATTAAACGAAACGTTGCCGCTCAATCGGTTGCCGAGGTAATCATACCCGTAGTACCCGAGCAATCCCTGGTCATTCAACTCACGGGCGGAAAAGAGATCCAGCGACATATCTGAAGGATCGATCTCATCCACATCGACATATTCATTGTCGGCGATACCCAGTTTTGCACGGATAGAACGCCAGAACTGGCCCGCGACATCTGATGACCGTAAAGCATATTCTGCCAGCATCAGACCGGGTACAACGGCGGATTCAAATGAATCAATTGGTCCCGCCAGGTAGTCCAGTCCAACGATATTTTCATTGGCCTTCAATCCTGCCAATACCCACAGACGGTTCGGGCTGATCACATAGGCACGGTTGTCCCGCTGCTCGTACATCGCTCCGATGGTCAGGGTGTGACGGCCTTTGGCTGATCCACCTGGCAAGAGGTCAAAGGACAGACCACCGGTGAAGGTGACCGTCTTGTCCTCTGTCTTCACAAAGCGGTTATAGACCGTATGCACATTATTGAAGTATCCGTAAATGGAGGTCAGGTTTGTTGGAATGAAACCATTCCGGGCCAGATAGGCACCGTCGTCTTCCGTGTCAGAAGGGACCAGGGCGTTGTACAGTGACAGTCCCGGGTTGGCACTATTGGATGGATCAAACCCCCTGAAATTGCGGGAGAATCCGGTATGGCCATAGAAGTTGAACGTGGAATCCATTGTTCCTGTCCAGTCTGAATTGGGTGCAGTATAGGATGCTACGCCCTCCGATGGGGAATAATCATAGTTGAACTTTCCCAGGTGGCCATAATCAAAGAAACGGTCCTCATGGCGAGGATCATAGTTTGTGGAATTATTGAACTCGAATGCAAACTGCATATAGTAAGAGGCGTTCTGGATAATGGAAGAACTCGCTTCGCCGCTGGCATTGGTAGAACGGCCCAGGCGGTGACGCAATCTGGACAGAACCCGATAGGTATTGTCGTAGTTGGTCGGATTATACTGCGTATTCAGGAGGGTCCAGTCTGCTCCACCAGATCCGGAACCGGTACTGTGCCCGTTGTAACTGGGTGTGAACTTATCGACGATCTGGTTCAGGGTACCAGTGATCGCCAGGTCAATGTTCTTGTTGAATCGGAAATCCAGCTTGGATGTCACATCCAATTGCTTTTCCCGTTCGTTCGGCCTTGTTTTCAGCAGTTCAACATCGTTGTTGTCGATCTGCTCGGCTGTTGGGACCAGGACATTGTTGGTTCCGATGCGTTCCAGCGGATTGGCTTCGATCTCCTTGAGTTTTTCATCCTTGATGACGTACACCCCGGTCGCTGCAGGTCCATCATCTTCGCGGGTCCGATAACGTCCGGACAGGCGGAATCCGAGGATCGGGTCGCCATCACTCTTTTTCCAGATGGGCCCGGAGACATATCCGTTGACCATATTATACCCGAAGGCATCCAGGTACTGGGATGTTTCCAGTTCGACCTGTCCACTGTACGTTTTGCTGGCTCCTTTCGAGGTAATGGATACACCACCTCCGGTCACGTCCCCGATTTCGGCTGAGAAACCACCGGTGATGACCTGAAGTTGGTCAATCTCCGTCTCCGGAGGCAATGTTCCGGTAATCCGGATTCCATCCAGGTAATAGTTGGTCGCATTCGAGCGGCTACCCCGGATGTTCACTGCTCGTCCCTCATCCTGGGAGGACAGTCCAGCTGTGGTAGCAGCCAGTGCGTTGATATTCTTTGTCGGCAGGTTGCGGATCTCCTCACCGGTCTTGATCCCACCTCGCGTGGTGTTATCCTGTTCGATCAGGGGGACCCGATAGTCGGTTACCACGATCTCGTCGAGATTGACCCCGGCTGAGAGTTCGAAGTCCAGCTTGTTGGCTTTTCCGGCAAAGACAACTACTCCATTGACCCGTTGGGTATTCAGCCCCACATAAGAGGCTTCTACATCGTAGGTGCCCGGGTCGATATTGGAAAAGCTGTAATTCCCGTCGAAGTCGGTCAAAACACCAGTGATCAATGCCCCGCCTTTATAGAGCGCGACACTGGCCGAGATAGCCGGTTCACCGGTATCGTCCAGGATCTTACCGGCCAGAGAGCTTTGCCCGGTTTGGGCTATACCCAAAGCCAGTGCAAAAAACAACATACAGAAAGAGGTAAAGATTCTCCTCATGGTTCACCCAAATTTGAAGTTAGGTTCAAAGACAGCGTGCAATGTTAAAAAAATTAACGTCATCAGCGAAATCAATCTTCAAGTTTGTCTTGTAACAGACAATCCCGAAATGGGGGCAAAAGCCCGTATTCAGTAGGCTGATCATATGTATTCCATGGATTCAGCGCACGGAACACAAATGTTAAAATTTTCATACGCACAATTCCATCGCATTTATTTTTCTTTCCAAAATCGGATCCGTTCCAACAGGACTTCGGCGATCCGCTCCAGGGATTCAGTGGTCCATCCCGCAATATGGGGACTGAGGACGACCTGTTCCATCTCAAAAAGCCGCTGATACGTGATCGGATCCGATTGCTGCTGGCTGTCCGGCTTTTCAAGTTCAAAGACATCCAGACAAGCACCCCCAACCCGTCCCTCTTCCAGGGCGGCGACCAGGTCGGCCGTGTGGATACACTGGCCGCGCGAGGTGTTGATGATCACCACTCCCGGTTGACACCCGGCCAGGTATCGGGCATTGACATAATGGCGGGTTTCCTCACTCAGGGGCAGATGCAGCGATAGAATATCTGCTTGCGCCTGCACGGTACGGGCATCCACGCACTCGACCCACGGAAGCTCAGTGGTCCATGATCGGGTATACTTGTCATGACCCAGGACACGGACTCCCATGCCTTGCAGCTTACGGGCAAACGCACAGCCTGTGTGCCCCATCCCGACAATTCCCACCGTTCTGCCGGCGACCTCCCATCCCCGATTCATTTCCCGGTGCCATGAGAAATGTCGGACCTGTTGATCTGCCCGCAGAAGGTGGTTTGTCAGGCAAAGCAACATGAGCGTGTTCGGCGACCGCATTGCTGTTTCCTTCCGGAGCGCCAAATACGGCAACCCCATTTTCGGCAGCAGCCTCCCGGTCGATGATCTCCATGCCCGAGCCCAATCGCGCGATGAACTTCAGACGGGTTGCGCCCTCGATCATGGCCCGATCTGCCCGGATCTTACTGTTGATCACCAGGCCGTGATAACCATCTATCACTTTCCGGACCTGGTCCAGTGTGATATCGGGTTGCTCATCCACCGCATAACCCAGATCGGTTAAACCGGCTGGTAATCCGGGATGAACATGGTCTGTGATCAGGACACGCTCTTTTTGCATGCTCCAATGTACGGACAAAGCTATTTCCTGTTGCCTGTCCGGTCAAGACACAATTGCCGACCGGTCCGGCATTGCTCCCCAAGTGCAGGACTGGATGTACTGATGAAACAAATGACAGCCAATAGTCATTTATATGGCAGAGGTTAGCCGTAAATCCTTCACCTTTGCGGCGAAATATGATCCACATGAAAACACGAACAATCGATCCCAAACAACTGTCTGTAAAGGATCTGCACCAATTTATCCTGGGATCGGTAGCGCCCCGACCGATTGCCTTTGCATCGACCCTCGATCAGGAGGGTCGCCCCAATCTGGCCCCCTATTCCTTTTTCAATGCGTTCAGTTCGAACCCGCCTGTGCTGGTGTTCTCATCGAATCGCAAGGTCAAGGACAATCAAACCAAGGATACCCTCCACAACATTCGGGAAACAGGCGAAGTGGTCATCAATGCCGTCAACTTTTCCATGATGCGCCAGATGGCCCTGGCCAGCATCGAATACCCCGCTCATGTTGACGAATTCGTCAAGGCGGGATTCACCCCGTTGGAATCCGATCTGGTCAAGCCCTTTCGCGTCGCAGAATCCCCAGCTCAAATGGAATGCAAGGTCAAGGATATCATCACCTTGGGAGAAGAGGGCGGTGCAGGCCATCTGATCATCTGTGATGTTCTGCGCATGCATATCCATGAAGATGTCATCGATGAGCAGGATCGGATCGATCCACATCGCATAGATCTGGTTGGCCGGATGGGTCGGGCCTATTATGTTCGAGCCAGCGGAGCCGCTATTCATACCGTGTTCCAACCCGTCAATGCCATGGCGATCGGTGAATGTACGTTTGGCGCAGGTCGTACCTATCCGCACACTGTTTTCGTAACGCTGGGGACGGGCGTTGGCGGAGCGTTGATGATTAACAATCAGCTCTATCGCGGCGCGCATTCGATGGCCGGAGAAATCGGCCATATCTCCATTGATAAAGACGGTATTAAATCGCCCCAGGGACAGGGTGGACTGGAGCAGTATGTCGGAAATCGCCGTATTGTTGAACGCGCATTGGCGGAGCTGGAAAAAGGCCGGCCGTCAGTGCTGGATGAAATCGTCGGCGGAGATCGCAGTAAAATTTCACCAAAGGAAATTAAAGCCGGTGCCGTGCAGGGCGATGAACTCTGCCTGGAAATTCTTGGCTTTGTGTGTTCATGCATCGCGACAGCTTTCGCATCGATCACTTACATGATCCAGCCGCAGGCGTTTATCGTCGGCGGCGGTGTCGCTCAGGAGGCGGATCAGTTATTCGATATGCTTCGTGCGGAAGTGAAAAACCGACTCAGTCCCTATTTCCACGAGCGGCTGGAAATCAAACCGGCTGAACTTGGAAACAGTGCCGGCATCATCGGCTGCGCCACGATGGCGCTGATTGAATAGAAAATTATACTCTGACTTCTTTCCGACAAGTTCGCACTTCAAATCTATGGTAAATGGTTGATGGTCCCGGGGTACGCACGTTGAGATACTTCTACGAATATTATACGCTGGATCCATTCCTCTTTTATTCCTGGATTTTGATTATCACCTTTTCGATTTGTTTGCATGAGTATGCGCATGCGCAAGTCGCTTTGTGGAAAGGTGACGATACAGCAGCCCGAATGGGCCACCTGACATTAAACCCGCTCGTGCAGATGGGATGGATGTCGCTTGTTTTACTGGCCGTAGTGGGGATTGCCTGGGGTGCCGTTCCGGTAGATCGTCGTAACTTGAAGGGAAGATCGGCTATGGCGCAGGTTGCTTTTGCCGGTCCGTTTGCGAACCTGATCTTGGCGGTGCTGTTTGCCGTGCTGTTTGCTGTTGCCTATAAGGCCGGCCTGTCTCCAGAGGTTCAGCGGTTTCTTGAACTGGGATCCATGGCTAACGGCGTACTGTTCCTGTTTAACATGCTGCCGTTTCCCATGTTTGACGGGTGGACGGTGTTGTCTCTTTTTGTTCCGCAGATGGAGCGCATCGATGCTCGACAACTCTCGGGATTTTCATGGATCGCGATCCTCGTCATCTGGACGACGGGAATATTTGGTTTCATTTGGAATGCCGGATCCGGCATCGGTGAGTTTGTGTTCCGACTGACGCTGTCCGTGCTCGGTGGTTAGGGCAGCCGGATGGTCTAGTTATTTCGCAGGTGCGAGATCACATCCCGCATGGTATCGGCGATCGATATCTCCGGTTTCCAGCCCAGTTCATTCCGGATGCGCGAGCAGTCGATAAGCGGCTGCGAATCGGTAGGCCGGAAAAGCGAAGGAT
>JAUIEA010000161.1 GCA_030429045.1 Bacteroidia bacterium
CCACCCCCGTCGTATCGGCCCGGGCGGTCCGCCCGATGCGGTGCACATAGTCTTCTGCATCTCCCGGCACATCAAAATTGATGACCAGATTGATGTCCTTGATATCGATCCCCCGGCTCAACACATCGGTTGCGACCAGAATGCGGGTCTTCTTGGATTTGAAGTTCATCAACACCTCTTCCCGTTCCTTCTGCTCCAGATCGGAAGAGATCCCGTCGCAGGGAATCCCCTTGCGATTGAGGGCACGGGCGATCTCGTTCACCTTCCGCTTGGTGGAGGTGAAGATCAGGATGCTCTTGTAATTGGGCTTGTCCGCCAGCAGGTTGATCACCAGGCGGATCTTCTGCTCTTCGTAGGTCAGATAGGCCACCTGCAACACTCCCTCGGCGGGCTTGGAGATGGAGATACTGATCTCATCCGGATCATTGAGGATGAGGCTGGCCAACTCCCGGATCTTGGGGGGCATGGTCGCACTGAAAAGCAGGGACTGCCGCTGCTTGGGCATATAGGAGATGATCTTGACGATATCCTCATAAAACCCGATGTCCAGCATCCGGTCGGCCTCATCCAGCACCAGGAATTCCAGGCGGTCAAACTTGACATAGCCCATGTTCAGGTGGGAGATCAGCTTGCCCGGAGTGGCGACGACGATATCGGCTCCGCCCTGCAGGGCACGCTTCTGGGTGGCCCAGTCGGACCCGTCGCTCCCTCCGTAGAGGAGCAGGGTGCTCAGTCCGGAGAAATAGCCCAGACCCTGCACCTGCTGGTCGATCTGGATGGCCAGTTCACGGGTCGGTACGAGGATGAGGCATTTGACATATTCTTCCCTGATCTGGGCGAGCTTGTGCAAGACGGGCAGCAGAAAGGCAGCCGTCTTTCCCGTGCCCGTCTGGGCACAGGCTATGAGGTCGTGACCGGCAAGTACTTTGGGAATGGCCTGATCCTGAATAGGGGTAGCTTCTTCGAAGCCCATATAGCCAATGGCTTCCAACAGATTGTCGTCCAGGCCGAATTCGGTAAATTTCATGGCGCAAAGGTACAGACATTGGGCTGGATTCTGTGCTTTATTCTGAGGCGGGCAGACATGGAGCGATGGTCCCGGAATCCGGAGGCAAACATGAACCCGGGGTTAAAACCCCGGGCTACGTTGGCAAGGAGACGTGGAGTATTCTCCGGTCACCGTTAAACCAAAAACCAGTCCTCGTTCCCTACCCCACGCGCGCCTTCTCTCACATCAGCTCGTACTTGTTCATCCCGGTGAAGCGGAAGGCGCAGCAAGAATAGCTCAATACAGGATTATTCAATGTCTCGTCCTGCTTCCGCTTGGCAAGCAATTGTTCGGTTTTACCGTCACATCTGTACCAATTGTACCCGAAGATTAGACGATCGGATTTGCAAGGGATAGGGATTGGCACCCGAAAGAAGCAGACGAAATGCCACTTTAGGCCATTTTGCTTTATATATTGAGCATTTATTATTATTTATTGCTTTACATATGAATCAATAATCTGTATTTTTGCTTTCTACAAAGATCAATTATGGATCATATCCTGGAAAAATCCGAACGCAAGATCGCCGCTGTGGAGACCACATTCCGGCGTAGTCTGATGGACAGGATCGCGTGGAACAACCGGTTGATCGGCATACGTGGAGCACGTGGTGTGGGCAAAACGACGCTGTTGCTCCAGCATTTACAGCTGTACACCTCGACACCGACAGAGCGCCTGTATGTCAACCTGGATGACCTGTGGTTTACGACCCATGATCTGCCGGAATTGGTGGAATGGTTAGCGAAGCGGGGCGGGAGGTACCTCTATCTGGATGAGGTGCACAAGTATCCGCATTGGTCGCAGACCATCAAAAACATCTACGATGATCATCCCGGTCTACAGATCGTTTTCACCGGATCATCGATGCTCGAGATGCTGAATGCGCGTGCCGATCTGAGCAGGAGGGCGCTATCCTATCGCATTCAGGGACTTTCCTTTCGGGAGTACCTCAACATGACCCTGGAAAGCAATTTTGCAACATACAGCCTCGACCAGATCCTCCAGAGCCCCGGCGAGATCAGCCGGGATATCGTCAGCCATATTCGGCCGCTTCGATACTTTGCTGACTATCTGAACTCCGGGTATTATCCATTTTTTCTGGAAGATCGGGTCCACTACCACTCGCGAATCGAGGAAGTCGTCCGGTTTATTCTGGATGTCGAGCTTCCCCAGTTGCGAGGTACTGATATTGCGAATATTCCGAAGCTCAAACAATTGTTGCAGATCATTGCCGAATCGGTACCCTTTACACCCAATGTGAGCAAACTGGCCGCACGCATGCACATTGAGCGCAATACCCTGGCCACCTACCTGCACTACCTGGGCGAAGCCCAGTTGACCCTGAATCTCTTCAAGCAAGGCAAGGGTATATCACGCTTGCAAAAACCCGATAAGATCTATCTGGAAAATACCAACCTCCTGCACGTACTGGCACCGCAAAATGTGGATAGCGGCACTATCCGAGAAACGTTTTTCATCAATCAACTGACCGATGGCCATACGCTGACCTACGCTGAAAAGGGGGATTTCATCGTTGATGGCAAATACACATTTGTGATCGGCGGAAAACACAAGACGCAGCGGCAGATTTCGAACCTGGAAAACGCATTTATCGTGGCCGATGACATCGAATACGGAGTGGGTCCGAAAATCCCCCTTTGGATGTTCGGGTTCCTCTATTAAACCATGCTTTTACATCCCTACCCCACCCGCGCCTTCTCCCACATGCTTGTACAAGGCCTGGTTAAATGCGAAAACTCCATGATCAGGCACCCACATTTCGCTCGATCCACAGAGCAGCATCTCTTCCTGCTCTATTCACAAATGACTGGATCTCATCCTTTGACAATGTCTCATTATATCGCTTGGGACCAAGTTCAATAGAAGTTGAACCCCAACGAAACGTGTAATGAGTAGGATGCAGTAAAAGAACGAATTGCCATTTCACACTGAACCCTTCCGGATGCGCCTTCAATTGTTTGAATGAAAGAGTCCACTCCAGCTTCTTTGGTGGGTGGTTATAAGATGCAAACCAATCCTCTATGGGATGAAACTCTCCAAGGTCATTCCTGGGAAAAGCATCAAGATGCAGCCATCCAGTCATCTCTTCAAAGAAAGGACGAATGGTTTGCTCGAACCGCTCAATCAGGGTTTGCCGCAACGGAGCAAAGGAGTCAGCCCATCTTTCGAGGAGAATTTCCTTTCCTACGTGTACAGTTGGTTGATTCAGTTTTGCTGAAGTCCGTTTTTCCAACACGGCAAGGCGCTTGACCCAGTCTTCATCCTCTTCAATGGATTCCCCTTTTGCTGCCTTGATTGAAATCTGGAGACTCCGCTTCAAATGCTCACCAACAAACCTGACCAATGGCGTCAAATCACCATTGTCCGCATTTCTCAATGCTGACAAGTAGTTGGTTTTCACAGCAGATGGAATAACCACAGGGGGCATTCCTTTGCTGATCAAATGATAATTCAACAACAACCTGGACACGCGACCATTACCGTCATCAAATGGGTGAATACGGACAAAGCGATAGTGAAACAGTGTTGCCAAAATGAGTGGATGCATCGCCTCCCCTTCCTGGTAGTACCAGTCCAGTAGATCCTCCATTAACGGTGGCACGTCGTTGGGTTCCGCATATTTGAAAATCCCTCCACCCGGGAGAACAACATGATTCGAGGTGGATTTGTATTCTCCGACTTCGATCCATTTCTCCGTCTCTATGCCATCGGGCGTCACTGCTGGCTTTTTGTAACGGCGGACGATGATCATACGCTGTAACTCCCGAATGTCTGCTTCACTGAGCTTGCGTTCTTCATCTCCAGCCCACTGCCTGACCAGGCTGACGGCTACATCGTGTCCGCGCATTTCATCAATCTCCCTGAGCGGGTGATTGCCCGGTGTCTCTTCAAAAAAAAGCAGTAATCGTGTTTCACCAATGGATAGTGTATTTCCCTCCAGGTGGTTCGAATTGTAATTCCATTCCAGCCGGAATTTTGCCCACAACTCACGTTCTGCATCGGCAGACATCGGGAGCAGTGACTTCAACTCCAGAGCCAACTGATCAAGTTCCATGATCAGCCCCTCGACTTGTAGAGTATTCAATTCTCCCCAATTCATATGGTCCAAATATACATTGAATTAACCCCATAATCCGCTACCCCACCCGCGCCTTCTCCCACATCAGCTCGTACTTGTTCATCCCGGTAAAGCGGAAAGCGCCGATGCGGATGAGGATATCCAGCTGCTCCGGTGTCACTTCCACCCGGCTGGTAAAGTCGCCCAGGCTGCGATACGGGCCATGCGCCTTGCGTTCCGCGATCAGGGCCATCCCCGCCTGTCGCTCCATCCCCTGCAGATGCACAAACCCCAGATAGACATCCGTCCCGTAAATATGGGTCAGCCAGTGACTGCGATTCACACAGGGAGGGTGAATGCTCGCCCCCTGCATCCGCGCCTCATGCACATAGACCTCGGTGCTGTAGAAGCCCCCGAAGTTGTTGATCACCCCCACCATGAACTCCAGGGGATAGTAGGTCTTCAGATAGAGGCTCTGGAACGACTCCACCGCATAGCTGGCCGAATGGGCCTTGCAGAAGGAATACCCGCTGAAACTGGCCACCTGCCGCCACACCTCCTCCGCCAGCTCCCGGGAATAGCCCCGCTCCTGGCAGTTCTCGAAATACTTGCGCTGCAACCGCTCGAAGGTATCGGACGACTTCTTCTTGCCCGTCATGATCCGCCGCAGCACATCGCTTTCGTCAAGATCCAGACCGGCAAAGTGATGGACGATCTTCATCACATCCTCCTGGTAGACCATCACCCCGAAGGTCTCCCCCAGATGCTCCCGGAACACCGGATGGATATACTCGAAATCGTTGGGCTTGTGGAATCGCTGGATATACTCCCGCATCATGCCCGACTTGGCCACCCCCGGACGGATGATGGAACTGGCTGCCACCAGGTGGACGTAGTTGTCACAGGCCAGCTTGGTGAGCAGCCCCCGCATGGCGGGCGACTCGATATAGAAGCAGCCGATACAACGCCCTGACCGCAACTGGGCCTTGACCTTCGCATCTTCCTTGATCCGGGGAATATCGTGGATATCGATGGCCTTGCCCTGATTCTCCCGCACGAGGTCGACGGCCTCCTTGATATGCCCCAGTCCCCGCTGGCTCAGCACGTCGTACTTGTGAAACCCCAGGTCCTCGGCGTGGTACATGTCAAAATGGGTGACCGGAAAGCCCTTGGGCATCATCTGCAACGCCGTGTGCCCGTACAGGGGCTGCTCGGCGATCAGGATGCCCCCGGAATGGATGGACAGGTAGTTGGGGACATCCTCCAGGCGCTGGCCGAAATGAAAGATGTGCTTCGCATAGGGATGATGCTTCTCCCGGGCCAGCGGCTCGTGGACGATGGCGTCGATATCCGCCTTGGGCAGACCGAAGACCTTGCCCAGTTCCCGCACGATGGACTTGCCCTTGAAGGTATTGTAGGTCGCCAGCAGCGCGGTATACCCCCGTCCGTAGCGCTTGAAGATGTAGTCGGTGACATCGTCCCGCTCATCCCAGGAGAAGTCGATGTCAAAGTCCGGTGGCGAGGTCCGGTAAGGATTGATGAATCGCTCGAAGTAAAGGTCGAGCTCAAGGGGGTCTACATCCGTGATCCCCAGACAGTAAGCCACGATCGAGTTGGCCCCAGAGCCGCGCCCCACATGGTGTGAACCAGTACTTGAAGCATAGCGGATGATATCCCAGGTAATCAGGAAGTAGGGAGCGAAGTGCTGCATCTCGATCACCTTGAGTTCCCGCTCCACCCGGTCGGTGGCCGCGGCATGTCCTTTGCCGTAGCGGCGGACCAGTCCGGTACGGGTGAGTTTGTGCAGGAGCTGGAGGTCATCCCGGGTGCTGCCGGTAAAGGTCTGGCGGTTGTGCCGGAAGGTGCTGGTCATGCCCGTCTCGCAGCCGGCCAGCAGGTCGGCCGCACGGGTCAGCAGCTGGGGATATTTGGCATAAGCCTGTATCAATTGTTCCGGGGTGTGGAAGACCTCCCCTTCCGGGGCGTGGTCCTCGGGGCGCAACTTGCCGATCACGATGTTGCGGTCGATACAGCGCAGCAGTTTGTGGGTGCGATACCCCTCCCGCTCCAGGAAGGTGACCGGTGCCCAGGCCACCAGCTTGTCGGGGTAGTGCCGCAGGGGGGAACGAAAGAGGTGGTTGACCCACTCTGGGCGAATGCCGATGTATTCGTTGGCCCGCAGCTTGTCGGGCGAGCGCACGGCGGTGGGATAGATGATCAGGGTATCCGGCAGCTCGGGCGGCGTATCCGGCAGGGGCACACCATCGATGGAGCAGTCGCTCAGGAACTGGCACAGACGCGCAAACCCGGCATCTGTTTGCGCCAGTCCGATATACAGCAACTGCCCCTCCCGCCGAAACTCCAGCCCCAGCACCGGCCGGATGCCCGCCTCCCGGCAGCACGTCACGAATTCGTAGGTGCAGGAGGTGTTGTTGATATCTGTCAGCGCCATGGCCGTCACCCCCCGCTCCACGGCAGCCGCTACCAGCGCCTTCGGCGAAAGGATGCCGTAGCGCAGGCTGAAGTAGGTATGGCAGTTGATGTACATGGAGGGGGGGGAGGTTATGAGGGGAGGAGTTATGGAGTGGAGGGGTTGAGGAGGTTATGAGGGAGGAGGTTGGAGTGGTAACCTCACCCCCGGGCCCCCTCTCCCCGCGGGGAGAGGGGGCGCCAAATGGATTGGCAGTTAAATGTGAATTCAGTCGTCATTCTATTCAGGTCAGGCATTTTCATTTCTGAGATCATTTCAACTCGGGGGCTCCCCTCTCCTTGCCAAAGGAGAGGGGTTGGGGGTGAGGTTAACGGTTCAGTTCTTCCCGGATCAACTCAAGAACGCCTGGCATATCCCGGCATATGGAGTTATGTATTCGGCAAACGCGATACCCCAATGCAGCGAGATACTGTGTCCGCATTTCATCGTAATCATCCCGGCCGTCATGTGCTGCACCATCCAACTCGATGATCAACCCTTTTTCTGCACAATAGAAGTCAGCTATGAATGAGCTTCGCCACCCATTCTCCTCTACATATTGAATTGGATGCTGGCGACGAAATTTGTACCCACCCAATTGCCTGTTTCGCCACGCTTGCCAGAGCAGGGTCTCTTCCGTAGTCATCGTTTTGCGTAGCATTCGGCTAAAATCACGTGTGTTCATTAATCGCTAATTGTATGGTCCGTATGCGTTTCCTTCTTGTATATAGGTGCCAGGTCTGATCGCCCCGTGTAACCTCACCCCCCGGCCCCCTCTCCACACATGGAGAGGGGGTGCCAAATGGTTCGATATTTTTCTTCAATTTGTTGCTCACCACATGAATACTTTCCCGCCACACACACTGCTCCTGCTCCGCTCTTGAGCTCCCCTCTCCTTGCCAAAGGAGAGGGGTTGGGGGTGAGGTTAACGGCAAAGACTGAAGTAGGTGCATGGAGGTTATGAGTTAAGGTACTGTGTTTAAATCCTAGCATATTCAGGGTTATCTTCTAACTTTAA
>JAUIEA010000162.1 GCA_030429045.1 Bacteroidia bacterium
TCGAAACCAGGTCGGGTTGTGGGATGTCGTTCCATTCGACCCGGGACACATGTATTGTTGCCCTGGACCAGATTTATACGGACCATCTGTGGGATGCAGATAGGTGGTCATATCGTATTCATACCCGTCCAGCTCCTCGATCGAACACAATACAGGAGAGGTGCTGCACTTACAGGTATTTTGCGTGCCATTCGTACAGGGCGCCGGTGGCTGGGCCACAGCGGGTGCAAGGATGTACAGCAAAAAGGGAACGAGCGTGATCAGTCTGCGCATAGTGGGTGTATAGAGGTCGTTATACTGAGTTTCACCAGAATGCCACCACCTCATTCCTGCAGCCCCATATCGGGGCTGTCAAGGAATGAGGTGACCGTTCTGAATTCCGGATATTCTGACAAGGGGCCCCTTGTCAGGCTAGAGCAAGAAATGCGTCGAAACGCTGCCTGGACCAGGGGTAAGACAATGTCATGAGAGGAAAAGCCAGACCCGATAGTCCGGACGCAGCGAAGCGCCAGGATAGCTGATGATTCCTTCTGTAAAAGACAAGTTGACATATAAACAGACCAGACATGCTGTGTGCAGTATGTCCAGACTGTTAAAGATATGTCAAAATCAAGCGAATAGAAACATATTAGCAGAAAAAATATGCTCGTGTGGAGGCCCTTGGGTTGAATGCGTGAGCTCCTGACAATCTAACACTTATGACCCATTCCTTATTTGATCAGTGTCCGCTCGACCCTAAACTCAGCCCGATTGTGCAGGCGCAGGAAATACGTCCCTGAAGGCAGCGCCTCCATCGCCCATTCAAACTCGTGCCGATCCGCATCCAGGACTCCTTCGAAGGGGGGCCGACCTGCTGCCCCTGCACGTCAAACATGTGCAGTTTGGGAAGAAATCGCCATGAATAAACAATGCATGAAATATCCTGCACAGAAAAGGGGTAAAAGATCGCCCAGGCGGAGGAAGTTTCAGGCTGATGCTTACCAGCTCCCATTCCATGAACCGGGTAAAGGTCTTCCCGTTTAATTTTTATAATGCTCCAATTATTACATATCGCGATACATGATATTTCTTCTATTTCACTTGTTTATCATGTTAATATCATATAATATTGCATATTGCGATATACGATATCTATGAAAACCGCTATCCCTCAAATGAAGCCGCAGGATGTCCTGATCCTTTTAAGGATCCTGAAGGCCGGAGAAGCCAACATGACTCAGACATCCTTGGCCCGAGCTCTATTTATGAGTCAAAGCGAGATCAGCCAGTCTCTGGCCAGATCCAGCTATGCCGGACTCATAAGCAGAACCGAGCAGGTCGTCATGAAAGGTGTGTTCATGGACTTTTTACGATTTGGGATAGCTGTCATTTATCCTGCCAGACCAGGCTCCACATCAAGAGGGGTGCTGACAGCTCACTCGGCTCCTCCCCTTGCAGATGAGTTTCTCAACACCAATGATATCTATGTTTGGCCATGGGCTAAAGGAGATGCACGAGGCCAGAGTATTCCTCCCCTTTATTCGACTGTCCCTCAAGTGGCTATGGTTGACCCTGAATTTCACGAATGGCTCGCTCTGGTAGATACATTACGTGTTGGCCGCACAAGGGAAAGGAACATGGCTCTTCAACATTTGGAAAAACGAATCAAGTGAAGAATACGATCATCAACAGGGAAGTGATTCGTCGCATTGCTGAAGGCCTTGGCGAACTGAACGATGAGGTTGATTATGGGCACCCCTATCAACCCCACTCAATGACCAAACAAATCCGCTAGCTGGCGGATTTTTACTAAAGAAAGCCTGCGCGATACTGCGTTATTTCTCAATCACTTAGCTATGGCTATGCTCTTTCGAAATGCCTTGTCTCGCTTGGTTTTCTTTAGTCTTGATCTATCTCGGAGGTTAATACAGGTGCCCTTATGTGGGTGGAGCGGTTGTCAGTCTGTACATCAATGTCCCGGCTGCTGAAGATATCCGGCCAACAAAGGATATTGACATTTCTGTTTCATTAGCCACTGTCGGAGACCTTGAAACGCTCCGACAAAAACTCGTTAATAAAGGGTTCATTCAGTCAGCAGAAGATAAGGTGGTATGCCGATTCAGGTTCCAGGATATTCTACTGGATGTGATGAATACCAAAGAGATTGGATGGGCACCTGCCAATCCATGGTTTGGTCCAGGGTATAATGCTCGACTAATCCTGGACCTGGGTGGATTTTCAATTTACATCATGCCCTTACCCTATTTCTTAGCATCAAAATTTGCTGCATTCCAATCAAGAGGCGCAATCGACCCTCGCACCAGCCAGGACTTTGAAGACATCGTATATATTCTGGACAATCAGACCGACATCATCAACATATTGGGAAACGCCCCATTGGATGTCAAGCCATTTCTGAATGGACAACTAATCAAGATGATCCAGGACCCAATTTACCAGGAAGCTGTCCAGTCGCATCTTTATTTTGAATCACGAGCCATCCGATATCAACGGATCCAGGAATCCATTCGATCAATACTAAATTGAGTCCCCTAATGCCTCAATACTCCAGATCCTTCAATGCTGCACCACCACCTTTATCGTCTCCACCTCATCTGGACTAAATATAATCTGGAGGACATACCCACCTGGAGGCCAGGATGACGAATCCAGATAAATATGATCATCACTGGCCAGAATCTTTCCAATGGTCACGGGATAGCTGGAGTACCCGATCACTTCACCACCATCTGCTCCACCTCAAACTCGTCGCCATTCTTCAGGCGCAGGAAATAGGTCCCCGACGGTAATGCCTCCAACGTCCATTCAAACTCGTGTCGATCAGCATCCAGGACTCCTTCGAAGCGGGGGCCGACCTGCTGCCCCTGCACGTCAAAAAGCGCCAGCTGGACCCCTTCCCGTTTGTGCGTGCGGAAATAAATGTGAAGCCGGTCCGACGCGGGATTCGGATGAATGCGCAACTGGAAATACCCCTCCGCTGTCACACCCGGGACCCCTTCTGTAGCCGTGGACATCCGCTGTGCCCTGACCCGGAAAACCCGGGCACTGGCTACACTTTGATCCCCTTCGTTCGTAAAGAAGATATTGGCTTCGTCGGATTGGATGCCCCCCAGGATATATCCGATATCAACAGCCTGGTCTGATGGCCAGCTGGATACATCCAGGATGCCGGGAGCCGCTGTGGCATGATCCGGACGAGGGATGAACTCGGCGCTGGCCCCCAGGTAATCCGGCATCTGCCCGGCAATGGTTTCCGTCATTTGCCCGTTCGCATCCCGACTGACACAACTGATCGTTTTGACGAATGGCACATTATCGTCCTGGACCAGTACCCCCTGGTCATCGAGATAATACTGCCCGATACCCCCGAAAAACAGGGTGGTCATCTCTTCTGTGGAGGCATCATAGAGGGCTGCATGTGCCGTGTGATACTGATTGAGGTACTGATTGAACCCGGGCACCACTGTATATCCGTCTTTCACGATGTCTACCGTGTTCAACCAGGGAAGATCCTCATCGTAACGGAACACCCCGGAAAACGCGGTCCATCCCTGTTCGCCCCCGGGATAGATCTGGGCCACCAGGTTGTAATCCCTTCGATGCAGCTCCAGACTGTCCACCGTGATTTCCCAGGTATCAATGGAGAGATCCATGCCGTCCTGCTGCAGCGTGAATCGCTGGATGGCATTGGTATACTCCTGCGAGAATCCCGGCCCGTGATCGGGACCCATCGGATTATACCGCCCCTCAAAGTCCTGCCCCCCGACCAGCAGATATTTGTCGTCAAGCCACCCGAGATACCCGCCGGTGACCCGAAACCGGTCATCGTTGATCTGCACGAAAAACGGAGCGATGTCCCCGCCGGTTTTCACAGCCTGGATCAAACCGGTTTTATCGACCCGGGTCAAATACGGATAGGTCACATGTTCATCTTCGGTCGGACTATACCCATATCCGCCGACCATGATCAAATGGTCTTCGCTGTCGAAAAACTCCATATTGGTGGATTGCAATTGTTCCTGGAGCGCTACTGACAAACTACCCAGGCCGGAAGACCAGACTTCTCCGGTCTCCGGATTCAGGACATAGATCTGGGTATTGTTCCCCTCCGGCTGAAACGTCGCCCAGGGTTGACGGCGATGCAACCCATCGATCCGTCCACCGATGACCAGCCATTCCGTCCCGGCTGTCCCGATGACAAAGGATTGCAGGCCGGGGAAAGCCGGCAGGTCCAATTCCTCCAGGGTGATCGAATAGGCAGAGGTGCCCTGCGCCGGTGATCCGGTACTGGCCAGGAGTAAAAAAAGTACGCCGAATAATGCTCGTATAGTCATAACTGAAATGGATGATATCCAGGCAAGTTCGGTTCTTTTTGCAGCACTGTTTGTGACCCCGGTCACCCAATCAAAAATCGAATTCCGGGATCGGTTCGGTTGAGAAAAAAAACGGGAAACCCGACCGTGTAAACCCAAAATATTCGTCCGAAAACAGGTGGGGGCCGGAAGGGAAAAAGGTGTGCTCAAGATCGTCCGCAATGCATCCTTTTGTCAAGGATCTTTTCGGGGTTCTGCTATGATTCTCCTCATTGATTTCACCCTTCATTCATCGGCATATTAGAGCTGCGAAATACAGTTCTAACCTCAAAATAATCAGCCATGAACATCCGAATCCTTTTCACCAATACCCAAAGACCGATCAGGATTTGGTTGATGTTGCTTCTCGCCGTTGTCCTCGTGGGCAGTTGCCAGAAAGACAGCAACGATCCAAACCCGACCACCCAATCCACGATCAAGCAGATCGCTTCAGACGAACAAGGGGGCGTACTGACACTGGATGGAAGTTCGCTCATTATTCCACCGAACGCGATCCCAGAGCTGGCCAACGGCAATGCCGCTACGGTGAGCTTTACGATTGAAAAAGGAGGAGCCCTGCCCAAGGCATTGCCCTCCAACATGAAATTGGTCGGCCAGACCACCAACTTCGGTCCAGAAGGATTTATTTTCCAGGATCCCCTGTGGGTGCTCTTTACCTTGCCGGATGGCACGGCACCCGATCAGGTTTGTGTCATCGGATTCAACACCGAACGCAATGAATACGGGGTATTTCCGATCACCTACTATGATGAGGACAAGGCAGAAGTCGGTGCTGCAGTCTATGAACTGGGGTATTACATGCTGGCTAATGTCAGTGAGATCAACCGAACAAGGGCTCCCTTTGGTGCCGGCGGATTTCGCCTGAGGACCAACAACAATAACGGCTGGTATCCCTCTTCCGCCAATGTGGGTTCCTGGTTTGGTGCTGACTGCTACAACAAGCTGATCATCACCGACTTCACACCGACCTATCCGGAGGAAATGGACCTTTGGACACCCTTTGATCCCAATGCGACCAATGGTCGCCGCTACTGGGAGGTCATGACGCCCCCCAAAGTCACCGGATGGGGACCCAACCACAATGCAGGCCTGACCTTTATGGGGCCTCAGGGAACCTACACCGCCCAATTGATCGTCTCCCACAAGAGCTCTCAACTGGCGCTGCCAGAATGCCGGCAGTACAGCTTGCCGCTGACCTTTACCATCAATGATGTGGTCACCTGCAGCAGTGCTACCCTGTGCGCCGGATGGAGCCAGGGGCCCAACCTGCCCGCTGGTGGCAGCTACATGGATATCAATTGCCTGGAGTACAAACCCCTGGCCACTGTGCCAGTGTGTACCGGTGATTTCCAGGCCACGCTGACCTGGTTCAACGGCAGTGGAAGCTATGGGGATACTGATCTGGACCTGCACCTGTATGGCCCTGACAACATGCACGTCTACTGGTCCAATCAGTCTGCCTCTTCTGGCAGTATCACCCTGGACCGGGACATGATCGATGAAACAGGATGGGTCCAGGAGAATATCTGTGCGCCCAGCCTGGCCGGTATGCCCAAAGGCAACTATGAGATCAAGGTCAACCTGTTTGATGGAGAGGACAAGGATTTCCAGGTCCGGCTGATCAAGGGTACGCAATCCCAATCCTTCAGCGGCCGGGTCACCAATACGGCTCCTGAAAAAACCATCTTCACGTTTACCCTGCAATAGAAAATGAGATCAGGGGGACCAGCCCCTGAGAATTCGATTAGGATCGGAGGCCCGCTGCAAGCGGGCCTCTTTTTTTGTGATGGAATATTGCCCGGGTCACCCTTCCGCTCCGGCCGGTTATCGGGTCAGGACACTTGTGTAACATTCCCAGAGTTTCGCCGTGGTCTGTGACAGACTGAAGGTCCGGGCATGTTCCCGCCCGTCAAATATCATCTGTTCACGCTTCCCTGAGTTCTCCAGGATCTGGCGGAGCCCGTCTGCTATATCTTCGATATTCTCAGGATCGATATAGTGGCTGCCTGGCCCCCCAGCTTCGGGCATGGAGGATCGGTTACTGGTGAGAACAGGTGTTCCACTGGCCAGGGCTTCCAGGATGGGGATCCCGAAGCCCTCATACAGGCTGGGATAACAAAAGACGGTGGCACCCTGATAGATCGCGGGCAAGTATTCAGAGGCGATACCCGGCCGGAAATAGACGAACTTGGCCAGCTTCCGGCTGGACAGATAACGATTGACCTTGCGCAGGTAACTGCCCCCATGCCCCACCACTACCAGGGGTAAACGCAAGGACTCCGGCAGGAGCTCCATCGCCTTGACCAGCATCAGCAGGTTCTTGCGTTCATTCACCGAACCGACATAGAGCATGTATTCGCCCGGAAGGGCATTCCTGGTGCGGATGGTTCTTCCCTCTGCCTCCCCTACCCGCTCATAGAAAACCGGATCACAGGATTGATAGACAACGGAGATCCGATCCTCTTCCACGTTGTAGGCCTCCAGGATATCCTGCTTGGTGCATTCGCTGATGGCCACCACCTGATCGGCATGTTCACTGGCATACTTCGTTTTCCCATTGTAGATCACCCGGTCCATCCGGCTGTAGTGCCCGGGGTAATGCCGGTAGATCAGATCGTGAATGGTGGCGACGGCCCGGATGCCGATCTTGTGCAGTCCGATCGGTAGTTCATTACTCAGTCCGTGATACAGGGGCACACCCTGCCGCTCCAGGGCCTTCGGGATGCCGACGGACCGCCAGAGCGTACCGGGCATGCCCCGGGATGGGGTGTGGACATGAAAGGGAGGTCCCTGAAGGTAAATCTGGCAATCTGCCCGATCGCCGGTATCCGGGGTGTACAAATGACAGGTGAGATCGGTATGCGACGCCACCAATCCATTGACCAGGGTGCGTGCATAATTGCCTAAACCAGAATTATTCAGAAAGAGTCGCTTGGCATCAAAGCCGATCTGCAGCGGGGATTCGCTCATTGCCTAAAGATAGACAGAGAAGGCATTTTATCCGGATCATTCTTCTTCGGAATTTGCCTGGATCAGCTGTTGGCAATCCTCCCAGTTCATTCCGACGATCGGGACTGCATAGACATCCGGTACCTGGTAGGGATACAATTCCCGGATCCGACGCTGCACCTGATCAAAGAGTGCCGCACGGGTCTTCCCGTGCACTTTTACTCTTCGGGCTTCACTCACCACGCCAT
>JAUIEA010000255.1 GCA_030429045.1 Bacteroidia bacterium
CCCCAGAATGGATATTGCCTATTCTGTCGGTCCGGCCATTGCCCGACAATTATCACAACACTACCAGGTGCCTTTTGGGGTCGTGCGGAATGTCCCGGTCCGCAAAGCCGGCACGACCCAGAAGCCGACCCCTCAAAACAAAATCCTGTGGTATCAGGGAGCCCTGAATCAGGGGAGAGGCCTCGAAGATGTACTTCGATCCATGTCCCTCTTGCCAGACTATCAATTCTGGCTGGCAGGAGAAGGGGATCTGTCCGCAGAACTTCGCCGACTCGCTGTAGCAATGAGGGTCGACGATCGCGTCCGGTTTTTGGGTTGGGTCAGCCCGGATGAGCTGCCCGGGTATGCTGTTCAAGCAAGCATTGGTCTCAATCTGTTGGTCAGCGACAGCTTGAATTATTACTACTCCCTGGCCAATAAAACCTTTGATTACATCCAGGCCACCCTGCCTGCCATCCATATGGATTTTCCGGAATACCGGGAATTACAACAAACCGGGCCGATCGGCCTGTTGATCCAGAACCTCACACCTCAGGCGATCGTGGATGCCGTGCGCACGATCGAGCAACCCGTTTTCTACGAAGGTTGCCAGAAGGGATGCCAGAAACTGGCTGAAAACCTGCATTGGGCAAATGAGGAAAAAAAGCTGATCACGTTGTATCAGCAGCGGGTTGATGGCCTCCGTGTTCCCGAATAAAATCCACGACCCGGCGCACCGTTTTTCGACGGATGACCTTTTCCATCTCCCGGTCACTGACATTGAGGATATATTGGAATTTCAGGTGGAGATAGTCCTTATAGACATGCACGACCTTGAGATTGAAGGAGTCGGGTTCCAGATAGTCCTTGTACAGATCAAGTGCCCGTGTCAGTGCCGTCTCCAGTGCCTCCAGGGTGGTAAGGCGATGTAATTCCAGCTCAAACTCCAGGCTGGTTGTCCGGACGGGGCTCTTCGTGTAATTGGTGACCTCCCCGATGAAAAACTTGTGATTCGGCACATATATGAGATCGTCATCGTCATTGAGCAAAGCGGTCTTGCTGATCCCGATGTCCACAATCTTTCCGGTGTGATCTCCGATCTTGATCAGATCATCGATCGCCACATCCTTGCTGAAGGCGATGAACATCCCGCTGATGATATCTGAGATGTATTCTTTCGATATGATTGCGATTGCTGCCGCTACGATCGACAGGGAGGTAAAGAGCTCCTTGGGATTCAGGCCAAAGAACGCAGTGACGGTGACCAGACAGGCCCCGATCACCAGGAGGAGATAGATGTTATTTAACCCCAGGGTGATATTGTCATGCTGGTCATGTCTCAGGTGGACCCTCCGGCGATAGAAATATTTCAACAGATCGTTGAGAATGTCCAACGCGAGGATCAACGCCAGGAATTTGATGACAATAATCGTCACGGCGTAGTAAGGCCCGAGGAGATCAAAGAGCAGGTAGCGAATGGTCAGGAG
>JAUIEA010000163.1 GCA_030429045.1 Bacteroidia bacterium
TGGTGTGCCGTCACCCTTGACCCCTTCGATCACGTAAGAACGATCACGTTCGGCAGAAGCCTTGGAACGACCCAAACGATGCAAACGAGCAGTTGTTCCACTCCACAGTGCACCACCTTCACGAATATCCAGAAGTGCAGAAACCTGCAGGCCATAGATATTGAACGAGTTGGTGATACCAGCCAACCAATCCGGATAAGGGTTACCCAGGTTGCCACGAGTCGGGTCAACGATAGGAACACCACTGGAATTGATCATCAGGTTGCCAGCATCATCACGCTGCCACTGACTGCCGAAGAAGGCGCCATAGGGCTGTCCAACGATCGCAAAGGAACCGATGGAAGAGAACGCTGTTTCAATGTTGATCTCATCAACACCATCAACCAGTTGCGTGACTTCGTTCACGTTCTTGGTCCAGTTTGCGGAAAGATCCCATGTGAAGTTCCGGGTGTTCACGATGTTGGCACCCAGCTCCAATTCAACCCCTTTGTTGGTCATTTCACCAATGTTGATGAAAGCCGCTTCAAAGCCAGTTGATGGGGCGATAGGACGCAATACCAGGAGGTTGGAGCTTTTGGAATCATAGTAGTTCACATCCAGATCGATCCGGTTGTTGAACAACTTCAGGTTGGTACCCACTTCAAATGTCGTCACGACCTCAGGCTCGAGATCGACGTTACCCAGACTGGAACTCTGGCCGAAACCGTTCTGGCCACCATATGGGAAGCCGAGACCGTCGGTGAATCCATCTGTAATGAATGGAGCGTTGAAATAGGTCACTGTCCGGTATGCCGGTGGTTCGATACCCGCCTGAGCCCAGCTCAAACGCAGCTTACCGAAGGAGACGATGTCGGATTCGAAGTTCTCAGAGAATACCCATGACAGGTTTGCTCCAGGATAGAAGAATCCTTTGTCACGTGCATCTGCTCCGAATGTAGATGCCCAGTCATTCCGACCGGTGACCTGCAAGTAGAGCTGATTGGACCAGGACACTCCGGCTGCAAAGAAGAGCCCGGCAAGGCGCTTTTCTGTAGTGGACTGGCTGGTGTAGAGATCAGAGGCATTGCTCAGGTTGTAGAACCCTGGAATAGCCAGGTTACGACCACGGGCAAATGCATCATCATCAAAGCGGGAGTTCAGGTTCATTCCCAATGTCAGGCTTCCTTCGATGGAAGAACTCAGACTGTGAGTTGCAGTACCGAAGATATCCGTGTTGATCGAGCGATGACGCTTGACGTTTTCCCACACTTCACCGACAGGAGATGGCGGATCAAAAGCACCAACGGCCCAGATCTGCTTCCGGCGGTCAGTGTAGTTATCCACACCGATCCGGGCAGTTACATCCAGCCAGGTCAATGGTGACCAAATACCGGTAATTCCTCCGGTCAGACGGTCTACATCACCCGTCAATGGGTTGCTGTAAGCCGACCACATCGGGTTGTCATAGGCAAAGAAGTAGTTGTATGGAGAGCCGTCCGGATTGTCATATCCGTTTGGTCCGTCGCCACCCAATACATCAAAGTTGGCATGCATCCTCGTCAGTGAGAGCATGACCCCGGACAGGTTGGATCCGTTCTGGGCCTTGATGTCCTTGGTATTGGTATAACTGGCAAAACCCTGCAGTTTGATGGCACCGACCCGTGTATCTGCATTGATACGGAAGGCATTCCGCTGCAATTCAGTGTTGGGGATGATACCGGTCTGGTTGGTATTGCCATAAGACATCCGGAATTGGGCAGCTTCATTTCCTGTGGAGATGGCTACACTGTTATTCCAGGTCTGACCGGTTTCGAAGAAGGTGTCATAGTTGTCATAGGCACGTGGCGCATTGGGGTTGTCCGGGCTGATCAGCTCTCCCCAGCTGGCTGAGGTGTTGCTGCTGAATCCTCCTGCGGCAACCACGTTACCGTTGGCATCAAAAGCACCTCCGCCAGATCCACCTGAATACATGTCCTGTACCTCTGGCAATTTGTTGACCTGGTCCAGTGACAGACTGGAGCTGATGTCTACAGACAATCCCTTTCGTCCACGCTTGGTAGTGATCAGGATGACACCATTCGCAGCACGTGTTCCATAAAGCGCTGCAGCGGATGGGCCTTTCAGGATGTTCATGCTCTCAATGTCATTGGGGTTGATATCCAATGCACGGTTGGAGTTGTTTACACCGCTGAGTCCATCGTTGAATGGATAGTCTGCAGCAACAGAACCATTGGTCTGGTTGTCATAAGGTACACCGTCGATAACGATCAGGGGTTGGTTATTCCCCGTGAATGTTGAGTTACCCCGGATGAGGATCTTGGAAGAAGCACCTGGCGTTCCTCCTGAACCGATCACTTGAACACCGGAGGATTTGGCAGCCAAACCCTGTACGACGTTCACTTCTCCGGATCTGACGACAGCGCCGCCATCAACAGATTTTACAGCATAACCCAGGGCCTTCTCCTCTTTGGAGATACCGAGAGCCGTAACAACTGCTGTTTCGAGGGTCACTCCCTCTGATAATGTCACATCGACAATATTCGATGCGCCCAGTGTGATTTCCTGGGATGTAAAGCCAGTGTAGCTGTAGATCAGCACGTTGGATCCGGCTGGCACCTCGAGACGGTATTGTCCGTCAACGTTGGTGATGGTACCAGCAGAAGTCCCTTTGGCCAAAACAGAGCAGCCGATAAGGGCTTCTCCGTTTTCGTCAGTGACGGTGCCGGAGACTGTTCGCTGCGCCTGGACCATGCCCAGGGTAACGAAGATCATCACCAGCAGTAATGTCCATCTTCTCATACTAGATTGATTTTGGTTAAAGAATCGAGTGGAAAATTAAGAAAAGATTAAGAATTAGATGGTATTTGGTTGAGATATGTGCTTTCCGTATAGACTTATCTCTCTCTGATGCGTCCTTTCCCCTTCAAAACAACGGATTCCCTAGAAAAACAGGGACTTCCACAATAGGAAAATCATAGATAGGTGGCCAATGCCAAGGCAGAGGAGCGGAATTTTATTCCAGATCCGACCTTTCAGGAGCCTGCCCGAAGCGGCCCAGAACACGATCGGCAGGACGGGGATGAAATAGCGCCCCTGGAAGTTGTCCAGCACACTTGACCCCACGGCATTCCACAGGAGGTAGTTGCTACCCGTAAACAGCATCACCACTGCTGCCGAAATGCCCAGCAGTACCAGTCTGTTGCCCCGACGCGATGGTCCCGCCGTGGTGGCGCAGGTCACCAGCAAACCCATGAACAGCACCAGCATTACGACGTCAGGTAAGTAATGCTTTTCCCAGCCATATTTGCCCAGCCAATGCGCCAGGGTTGCAGGAGCAGAACGCACCAGTCCTCGTGCGGCAGCCCCTAGAAAGATCATAGGCTGTTGACAGACAAATGCCAGCTGGGCCGGCGGGTCCACGCCGGGATTGAGGGTTTGCTCCATCCGATATTTCGGATGATACGCCTGGTACGGGATGAACGTATGCCTTGCCCAGGTGCCCCAGATGCCGGCCAGGAGGATGGCAACGCCCAGCCACAGGAACATTTTCCGCCTGTCCGATCGGAAAGGCTGGACCAATCCAAGTGGAAAGAGGATCAGCTTCTGCAGACTGATAAACAGCAGCAGGGGGCCGGACCATCGCCAGCGATCCCGGGCCCTTCCATACACCAGCTGGATGATCAGGACCCAGGCGGCTGCATGGACGACCGCATCCGGATTGAGACTGGCCTGAAAGACCATCACACCGGGCAAACATCCGAGAAACAGGAAAAGAGTCCGTTGCCGGTGTGCCTTTCGAGAGATCAGCAACAGGCCGATCATCCATAACAGCATATGGCAGAGCCGGGCCAGGTACAGCCCGCCCAGCGGCGGTGCATCCAACCACCGCATGAAGGAGATGGACAGGGCCGCCGGCAGGTACGCCACGGGGGCATAGAAAGCCGTATTGGCAAAATCGAGAAATTGCCGGTTTTCCTGAGCCAATGGTATGGCAAGCCCCTCCCTGATGCCCGCTGCATCCCAACGGTGCGTGCCCGCGTCCCGGGAAGGACGGAAGTGGTTGCAGAGGGTCTGGAGAGATGCAGGTAAGGTGTCACCCAGGCGATGGTCGGCTGTAGGCCGAAGGATCAAGTGTCCCTGGCTGACCGACCAGGCTTTCAGGAAATGGTGGGTCTCATCCGGTGCCTGGAACGGAGGGATGAGGAAAACATACCCCAGGCCAACCAGTAAACAGGTAAGACGCAGGACCATCGCAGGCTTCATCCGGAACATACCCGAATGTAGGGGTTGATCACCAAATGAAGAAGAAGGTCCGGTTTTGCCCTAATTGGCGCGCCAGTAAAACGGAGTAAAGAGGACGAGGACAGTGAACAACTCCAGACGACCGAGCAACATGAGGATGGATAAGACCCATTTGGCGGCATCCGGCGTCGCTGCAAAATTGGATACCGGACCGACTGTGCCCAGCCCTGGTCCGACATTTCCCAGGCAGGTGGCTACTGCACCCGCCGACGAGATCAGGTCCATGCCCAGAGCCGTCATGACCATGGTGCCGGTGACAAACGAGCCGAGATACACCAGGAGAAAGACCAGGATATGGGTCAGGATCCGTGGGGCCACGACCTGATGGTCGAGTTTGATCCGGATGACCGCACGCGGATGAAGGATCCGTTTGAATTCGAGGAACGAGTTTTTCAGGAAGACCAGGTGGCGGATGGTCTTGATCCCTCCGGCAGTGGAACCCGCACTGCCTCCAGTGAACATCAACAGGAAGAAAAAGAAGGTGAGCAAATAGCCCCACGTTGTATAGTCTGCCGAAACAAATCCGGTGGTGGTGACCACGGAAACCACCTGAAACAGGGCATCGCGGAAAATCTTTTCAGTGAAATCCCCATGAAACAGAAACAGGAGGACGGCTGCAACCAGGGAGGCCAGGACCATGCCCAGGGTATATGCCCTGAACTCAGTGCTCTTCCAGGCGCGACGAAACCGGCCAGTGGTGAAATAATAGATGATCGTAAAGTTGGTTCCGGCCAGGAACATGAATATGACGATCAGGTATTGGATGGAGGGAATGTCCCAATAGGCCAGACTGGCATTCTTGGTCGAGAACCCACCCGTAGCCATGGTGGTGAAGGCATGGTTGATGGCGTCAAATCGGGACATGCCGGAGATGTTCAGTCCCAGGAACAACAGAGCGGTCAGGCCGACATACACAAACCAGAGTCGTTTGGCGGTTTCCTGGATCCGGGGGTGGATCTTGTCTGAGGTAGGACCTGGAGCTTCGGCTACAAAAAGTTCAATGCCCCCGATTCCCAGGAGGGGGAGAATGGCCACCGACAGGACGATGATCCCCATGCCACCGATCCACTGGGTCAGGCTTCGCCAGAACAGAATACTCGGCGAGATGGCCTCAATATCAGTGAGAATTGAGGCGCCCGTGGTGGTAAATCCGGACATGCACTCAAAAAAGGCATCCGAGATCGAGGTGATACTGCCACTGAGTAAATAGGGGAGCATGGCAAAAGCAGAAATAGCCAGCCACCCCAGGGTGACGATCAGGTAACCGGTTCGCTTGTTGATGCGCGCACCTCCTCGTGGTCGGGAAAGCCACCCCAGAAAGCCCATACCCACGATGGCGAGGCCGGAATACAGGATGGGCATATGTTGCCCGTCATGGTAATAGAGAGAGACGGGAACACACAAAAAGACACTCAGGCCCAGGATCACCAGCAGGGCACCAACGACATGAATCGTATCCCGTAAGGAGAGCATTAGCGGAACATTTTTTCGACGGCGTTAATGGCTTCCGGAAGGGCAAAGACGATGACTTTGTCATCCAGCTGCAATTGGAAATTCCCGTCGGGGATCAGACTTGTGTCCTTTCGGATCACTCCGCCGATCAGGGCATTGTTCGGAAAGTGCAGTTCCCGCAGGGGGTATTTGGTCAGCCGGTTGGATTTTTGAATGATAAATTCGATGATCTCTGCATCTACACCGTGCAGACTGGTGATCGCTTCGATCTTTCCTTTGCGGACATAACGGAATATGTTGTTTGCGGCGATCAACTTCTTGTTGATGATCGTATCTACCCCGATGTTCTGGGAGATATGGGTGTAATCTGCATTCTCCACCAGGGCAATGGTCTTCCGGATCCCGTACTCCTTGGCCATCAGACTGGTGATGATGTTGGTTTCCGAGTTGGGTGTAACTGCGATAAACACATCCATTTTTTTCAACCCTTCTTCCAGCAGGAGCTCTACATTCCCGGGGTCGCCCTTGATCACCAGCGAATGGGACAGACAGTCCACCAGGTCCTTGCATGTCGCCTTGTCATTGTCCACAATGGTGACGTGGTATTCACCTTCGAGCAATTCTGCGCTGCGCAGCCCTACATCCGTTCCCCCGACGATCATGATGCGGGAAGCCTTGTTTCCCTTTTTTCCAAACACCTCCAGGACCTCATCGATGTTCTCACGCTCCGTAATGAAGTACAGGTGATCATTGGCCCGCAAGATGGTCCCGCCCCGCGGGATGATGGTGTTGTGTCCACGCAGGATCGCAATGGGTTTGAAGCGAAACTTCTTGTGCACCTCCGCAATATGATCGATCGTCTGATTGATCACCGTCGACTGGCTGTCCAGGGTGATGCCAAAGAGCGAGACCTTTCCTCCCTCAAACTCAAAGTGGTCGGTCAACGAGCTCTGTCGTACCAGTCGTTCGATCTCCTGTGCAGCCAGCGCCCTGGGTGAAATCAGGCTGTCCACCCCCAGTTCACAGAACATCTGCCGGGTGGCGGCCTCCAGGTATTCGACATTATTGACCCGGGCGATCGTCTGTCGGGCTCCCATTTTTTTGGCCAGGATCGCAGAGACCAGATTGGTCTTTTCAGACGTCGTGACAGCCAGGAACAGATCCGCTTCATCCGCACCGGCAGACTCCAGGATGGAGACCGACCCCGAATCTCCCCGGATGACCTGAACATCTATATGAGATTGGGCATAGTCCAGAACCTCAGCACTGATATCGATCAGAACGATATTCTTTTGCTCGAAGGACAGCAGTTTTGCCAGGTGGAAACCAATGTCTCCAGCGCCGGCGATCACGATCTTCATTCGCGAAGTTGAATTGAAGTGCAAATATCTTCAATTCGGGGACACTTGTGCAACTTCTTCCGCTTTCACCTGCAAACCAGGCAAATGTTCAGAAGTGCCGGTTTCACCGACGATCGTCCATTCTTCCGGAAATCCATCGATGGGGACGATGCGGCCGGGATCGATCAGGATCAGGATACACTGTGGGGTAGTTTGCTCAAGAAGTTGGAAACTTCTATGCCAAAAGGACAACCAATTCGGAGCCAGACGCACCATGTAAGGTATAGTGGAGAT